>CAIQXC010000311.1 GCA_903875675.1 Akkermansiaceae bacterium | reverse complement strand
GGGGCAGCGGCGGGAGCAGCAGCGGGGGCAGCGGCGGGAGCAGCAGCGGGGGCAGCAGCGGGGGCGGCGGCGGGAGCAGCAGCTTCGTCGGCCGCCCACGCGGTGGCAGCCAAAGCGATGGCAGCGGCCACGTTGGTGAGGAGGATGATTTTCATGGTTTGGGCGCGGCGGCAGGCTTGGGCACGGGTGGGAGAGCGCGGTGGAATTGTTCGAGGGCCCGGGTGCGAGCGCGGAGGTCCTGTTCGGACTGGATCATTTTCATCACGCGAAGCATGAACTCGAAATCGTCATCCTCGGGGCTGGCCCCACCGCCATCGCCGCCGCCGCCCTGCTGGTCCTTTTTCATTTCACCTTCGAGTTTTTTGGCCCACTCGCTGAGTTTGCCGGCCCATTGTTTGGCCCCCTCGGTGGCAAAGTAGGCGTGGTTGTCGCGCAGGCGGTTGCGAACGTCCTCCATCCCCACATCAATTTTGGACTCCCTCATCTCGTCAAATATCTGCTTGAAGACGTCTTTCTCAGTGCGGGCAAAATAATGACCTAAATCCTCCTGAATCCATCGCACGTCCCCGGCGGTATCGGTCTGCTGGCGATTGGCTTCCTTGATGCAGCGGGCGTCCTTGGGATCGTTTTCGCTGGGCCTGTTGCCCAGGAGGCTGGTGAAGGCCTCGATCAAGGAACCGGCAACTGCCTCCTCCTCGGTGGCGGCTTTCTTCAGGCGGTTGATGAAGGTGCCGGCCTCCATGCGGCGGTTGGCGTCATTGGCCTTATCGATGGCCTCCTTCATTTTTTCGACGACCTTGGCCTGTTCGTCCTTCGCTTGATCGACATCTTTGGAGGTTTTTTCCGGGGTATTGGATTGTTCCTGAGCCTCGGCCATTTTCCCTTGGACCTTGGGCATGTCTTGCTTGCCAAGTTCCTGCATGGATTTGAGCGACTCGGCCATTTTCTTGAGGGTGGCCTTGTCGATTTCGCCATTGCGAGCGGCATCCTTCATGAGTTGTTCGGTGCGCGCGGTGAGATCGTCCATGCGGCGGTTGGTTTCCGTCTCCGCCAGTTCCTGCGCGGCAAGTCGCTTGCGATTTTCTTCTTTTTGGAGTTCGTCGCCGGTGAGTTCATCGAGGCGTTGGGTTTCATCAAACTGGCCCTCCTCGCGCCGTTCCAGATCTTCCAATTCGGTGATGACCCGATCGAATTGGCTCTTGAGCAACTGGGCGTGCTCGTCGCGGGTGAGCACAAAAATGGTGATTGCCTCTGAATACACCCGGGGGCGCCCCGGAAAATAGTCCTCAGCAAAGCCCCGAAGCGTGATTTTCTGGGGCGTGATACCGAAGGCCTTTGGCGAAAAGGCAGCCGGACGGGACACACGCTGTTGCTGCGAGGCTCCCTCGACCAATTTCATCTCGCCCTTAGCCGGAGCATCGGCACTCGGCTTGGTGAATTCCCCAGACCACTCGATGCCCGCGAGCTTGATGCCAAAGTCATCCTCGGCAAGCACTTCAAAATCAAGGGTTTCCTCGGGCAACATCACCTTTTGGCGCTCGATGCCCTGCAAATAACAAGTCGGCGCGGCGTCGGCCAAGGCGTCCACCCGCAAGCGGAATCCGGCCTCCCCGGCAAGCCCGTATTGGTCCGTCCACGCAAATGGAATCTCAAAAGCCACCTTGCCGATCTCGAAATCCGGAGTGACCGAATCGCATTCGCGTGGTGTGAGTGTCCCCGTCAACGGAGTGTAGGGCGGTGGTGAATCGCCGACTGCGGCCGTGTCTCCAGCAGATCCCGCAGAGGCCGTGTCTCCAGCAGATCCCGCAGCGGCTGTGTCTTCAACAGATCCCGCGGCGGCGGAGTGCTTGCCTGTGCCTGGGCCAGCCTCTGTGGCGAGCAAGGCACGGGTGGGTCCGAAGGTGGCATTCGCCAACGCCCGGTTCGTGGTCAGCTTGATGCGGACGCGGCTTCCTTCCACGGCGCTGAGCACGCCATTGCTCAGATCGGCGGTTTGTTCAGGAATGGAAAGATAGGCGGGCGGCGTGACGCTGGCGGTTACCGCCTTGACCGATGGCCGTTGCAACGGTTCGACTTTGAGATCGTGACGGGCGTCGCCTATACGAAACACGACCGTCCCCGGATCCTGCTGACCGGGAAAGGAAAAGTGATAGGCATTGCCGTCAAGGTCTGCATGCACCGGGGGTTGCAGACCGTAGCGACCACTCGCAGCTCCAGGGTGCTGCTCGGAATCTTTCGATAGCCGGAGAGAAACCTCAAACGCCTCACCATACGGCACGGCCAAATACCCTAGCGGGTTTTCCAAACGCGTGAAGGTATATCGCTCGGTGTCCGACAAAGGCATCAACCAGCGCTTGAACGCATTGATCCCGGCACGCGGCGTCAGCGTGAGGACCGCAGCCACGCCTCCCGTAAGCACGAGCAATGCCAGCGCCCAGCGCCGCTGGCGAGGTGGCGGCAAGGCATCATCCAGTGAACGGCGCCCTGCCTCGGCCGCCACCACTTCCATCGCCGCAGCCCGCAAGCGAGGCGAGAGCGAGTCCGCATCCTCCCGTTGATTTTGCAGTTCGATGACGCCGAGCAGGCGGTCACCCAAGCCAGGAAAGCGCCGGGCGATCAATCGTGCGAGTTGCGCCTCCCGGCGATGCCGCCAAACCCAGCGATGGAGCCAAAACGGGGCAAACACGGCAAACAACGAGGTGCCGCCAATCAGGATGGCCAGTCGCACCAAGGCCGGGGTGACCCAAATCCGGTCCAAACCATAGACGAGCAAGAACGATACGAGGAGGCCGACTACACCGGCAGCAAAAGCTTCAAAGACCTTCACCCGCCAAAGATGACGACGGAAGGCCTCGAGCTGCCGACGCAGGGACTCAGGAATGGCAACCGGAGGCGCGGGTGGGGTGTTGGATTCGGACATGAGAACGGGGCTGGGGCTCAGTTTCGAGCGGGTGAGAGACGTTTGCAAAAAAATACGCGGAAAACCAGCGGATTTCTCCACAAGTTTTTCTCGCTGATCCTACCGTCACCGTCTGCCGTCTTTGTTTGAAACAGGCAAATCCGTGGCTGCGGTGCTCCGCGCAGACCGTGGTGGCGACGTCTCGTCGCCTGCCCATCGAAGCGCCTCCGGCCGCGGCAGTGCCACCGCATCCTGCCTGAACGACCGATTCCATGCCTCTCCAGCTCACCTTTTCTCCACACGACACTTGCCAAGGTGTCATTCCACCCGTTCCGAATCCAGCAAATCTCACCATTTTAGAAATTTTCCACGCGATTTTGGCCTCGGCGATTTTGGGCTTTGCGCGGGTACTTTCTGCGGCTAGCGTCGCGGTGCAATGAGTGGCTGTGGCACAAAGCAAGAATTCGATCCGTCTCTCCACCGGGAGAAGAAGCCTTCGTGGATCAAGGTCAGACTGCCGAGCGACCCGACGTTTTGGTCCACCAAGTCGCTGGTGACCGACCTGAAACTGGTGACCGTGTGCGAGGAAGCGCAATGCCCGAACCGCTGGGAGTGTTGGAGCCACGGCACCGCCACCTTCATGATCGCAGGGGAGAAATGCACCCGTGCCTGTGGGTTTTGTGCCGTCAAGACTGCCCGCCCTGACCCTCTGGAAGCCGATGAACCCCAGCGGGTGGCAGAAGCGACGCGCCGCATGAAATTGCGCCACGTGGTCATTACCGCCGTGGCCCGCGACGACCTCCGCGATGGCGGTGCCGAACATTTTCAAAAGACGATCCGGGCGCTGCGCGAATTGAATCCCGAAACGATCATTGAAGTGCTCGTCCCAGACTTCAATGACCGCGATTGGGCGCTGGCTCTAGTGATGGAGGCCCGCCCTCACATCTTCAATCACAACCTCGAAACCGTCGCCCGCCTCACCCCGCTGGTGCGATCCCGCGCCCAATACCAGCGCAGCCTCACAGTCCTGCAAAAAGCCAAGACCATGGTTCATGGCAAAGTCGCCACCAAAAGCGGCCTGATGCTCGGCCTCGGCGAGCGCCTCGAGGAAGTCAGCCAGGCAATGGACGACCTGCTCGCCCATGACGTCACCGTGCTGACCCTCGGCCAATACCTGCGCCCCTCGCCCAAACACCTGCCGGTCATCGAGTACATCGACCCCTCGGTGTTTGAGGAGCTCAAGCAACTTGCCCTCGCCAAAGGCTTCCGGCATGTCGCCAGCGGACCGCTGGTGCGAAGCTCCTATCACGCAGCCAACTTCCGGCCCGAACTCGACGTGCTCGAGGCCATCGCTGCCGACCTGAAATTGAAGGCACTGGCATGAAAAAATGGTTCATGCTTGGCGGCCTGGGTGCCTGTCTGGTCGCGGTGGCGTGGTTTGGTTGGCGTTTTTCCCATCGCCCGCAAGTGCCACTGGACCCCCGCTGGGGCACGGTTGTTGATAGCTATAACAACGTCATGGTTTACTACAATGGCGACGTGAGCACGACCAACGGCCGCCATCTGGCAGCAGACGGCTACAATTTGGGACTGAAGTACCAATGTGTGGAATTTGTGAAGCGCTACTACTACGAGCACCTCCATCACAAGATGCCTGACAGTTATGGCAACGCCAAGGACTTCTTTGATACGGCGCTCGGTGACGGTGCCCGCAATGCGAAGCGCGACCTGACGCAGTACACCAACCCCTCTTCCACCAAGCCGCGAGTTGACGATTTGCTCGTTTTTGACGGCTCCGAAACCAACTGTTATGGCCATGTCGCCATCGTCTGTGATGTCAGCGACGAGGAGGTGACCCTTATCCAACAGAATCCAGGGCCTTCGGCTGAATCGCGAGTGGCTATCGGCATGACCCACACCGCAGACCAGTGGCAGATTGCCAATTCGCGAATCCTCGGCTGGTTGCGCAAGGAATAGCCTGTAGGTCAAAAGCGATGTCGTTACCTGAGTTCTGATCCTTGGCGTTTCAAGGACTCCTGTCCCGCCCGAATCTATCCAGAGCTACAGATTTCCTTTGTCAGCAGGGGCAGGATTTGCATACTTGTCATGTCGAAATCCCCCTGCATATGACATCACGTGAGCGCATTCTAGCCGCCATTGAGCACCGCGAACCCGATCGCGTCCCCATTGATTTGGGGGCCACGCCATCCTCCGGTATTTCAGCCATTGCCTATGGCCGCTTGAACCGTCATCTCGGGTATGGGCAGAGCCAGACGCAGGTGTACGATGTCGTGCAGCAATTGGCGCAACCCGAGGATGCGATTCTGGAGCGTTTTCACATCGACGCGG
Organism: Akkermansiaceae bacterium; assembly: GCA_903875675.1. Lineage (GTDB taxonomy): Bacteria > Verrucomicrobiota > Verrucomicrobiia > Verrucomicrobiales > Akkermansiaceae > Luteolibacter. The sequence continues at coordinate 3,418 of CAIQXC010000311.1, read as the reverse complement.
TGGATCTCGGGCGAACCTTCAATCGACGCCCTGAGGATTGGCAGACGGTCACCTTGTTTGATGGCAGCACGGCGCACTACCCGCAGTGGTTCCGGCCCGAGCCGTTAGCCGGTGGCGGCTACCGAGCCCTGGCTGCAGACGGCAGTGAGCTAGCGGTGCAACTCAAGGATATGAATTTCTTCGACCAGACATGTTTTCCATGGCTAGACGAGTACCCGGCGGACTTCTCGGGCCTGACAGCAGCCATGGGCAAGGTGCACTGGGCGGCATTGGCACACTCGCCTTGGGATCACGCCAGCGAGGCCGGGTTTTGGCAGCAATTGCGGGCTAACGCCCTTGCCCTGCGCGATCAATCCAATCGCGCCATCATGGTGGTCGTCGGGTGCAACCTCTTTGAGTGGGGAACATTTCTGCGCCGCATGGACAACTTTCTCATGGACCTGATTGCCGAGCCGGAAAGTGTGGAGCGGCTGCTGGAAGCGCTCATGGATATCCATCTCGCCACCTTGGAAAAAGTCTGCACCGCTGTTGGCGACGTGGCTGATATCTGCCGCTTCGGGGATGATTTGGGCACCGACACCGGTCCATTCATGGCTCCTGCCACCTATCGACGGTTTTTCAAAGCACAGCACACCCGCCTGTGCGACTTTGTCCACCGCCATTCCAAAATGAAGACGTTCCTGCATTCTTGCGGATCCATCCACGCATTGTTGCCAGATTTGATAGAGGCAGGCTTCGAGGTCGTCAATCCAGTGCAAACCGCCTGCCGCGACATGGATCCGGCACGCTTGAAAAACGAATTTGGGAGAGACATTGCATTTTGGGGGGGAGGGGCCGATACCCGAGCCACGCTCAACCACGGATCGGTGGTTGAGGTGCGCCGCGACGTGCTGGAGCGACTGAAGGTTTTTTCGCCCGGCGGCGGATTCATCTTCAACACCATCCATAACATCCTGCCCGACGTGCCACCTGAAAATATCGTCGCCATGTTCGATGCCATCGAAGAGTATAACTCCGCTGGTGCATGAGCCGCCCGCATCGCCTACAACCCTCCCTCCCTCCCACTCATATCATGCAAGCCCCAGCCGTTCTATCACTCGCCGCCGCCCTCTTGTTGGCCAGTTGTGCCGCACCTCCGCCGCCCAAACGCTTTGGAAGCGTCACCGGCCTCAAACCTGGCAAAGAAGCGTATTACCGCCAGTTGCATGCCGCAGCCTGGCCGTCAATCCTAGCCAAAATCAAGGATTGCAACATCAGGAACTACTCGATTTATCGGTCTGAGATCGACGGCAAGGCCTATCTATTTTCCTATTTTGAATATGTGGGCAGGGACTTTGCCGCAGACATGAAGAAGATGGCTGCCGACCCGGAGACACAGCGCTGGTGGAAGGAAACCGACCCCTGCCAACTGCCGCTGCCGGCAGCCAGGAAGAAGCACGGCATCTGGGCCGAGGCCGAAGAGGTATTCCACACCGAGTGACCTAACGAGGCTGCGCCTCAGACCCAAGGCGCAAAACTTGAAGACACAGAACTCAGTGTTCGACCTCAAAAGCACCTCGGGGTCAAGCAAGCTCAATTCCATGAAATGCGAGGACCCCATCGGCCGCTGCAATCCGCATCACATCAACTGGGCACCGGCTTCGGCCAGTTCCGAGCGTTCGCCGCGATTGAGGGCGATGTGCGCCGTAAACGGCTGGCCTTTGAGCCGGTTTCGGGTGTAAACTAGGCCGTTAGATCGGCTATCCACATACGGATTATCGATTTGGGCCGGATCACCGACCATCACCAGTTTGGAATCGCGGGACATGCGGGTGACGATGGTTTTGGCCTCGCGCGGGGTGAGTTGTTGGGCTTCGTCGAGGATGAAAAACCGGTTAGGGATAGAACGGCCGCGGATGTAGCAGAGGGCTTCGATTTCGAGGATCCCCTGTTCCATGAGGAGCTCATAGGGTTTTTTGAGTGGGGTGGTGGAAGGATTGGCGCGGGGTTGTTTGCGGCGCGGTCCCAGCGGTGTGTCCGGCCGCATCAGCAAGTCCAGTGCATCATGGATCGGTTGGAGCCACGGCCGCATTTTCTCCTCCAACGAGCCGGGGAGGAACCCGAGTTGCTCGCCCATGGCGATGACCGGGCGGCTGACGGTCATGCCGTGATAGCGGTGTTTGAACATTTCATGAAGGCCGGCGGCGACGGCGACCAAGGTTTTGCCGGTGCCGGCGTGGCCGTAACAGGTGACCAGAGAAATTTCCGGATTGAGCAGCGCATCGATGAGGCAGCGCTGGCCGAGGTTGAGTGGTTTGAGGGATTGGCCGTCGGGTATCTTCAATGCCTCGGGCAGGTTTAACCGCACGAAGCGACCGTCGGCACGCAGGCGGGCTGGGATCGTCTGTTTTTCCCCGGCACCCAAAAGAACGTATTCGTTGGTGTGGAGGCCGGTGCTGAGCGGGGCGGCCGGCAGCAATTCGCCGGAGCTTGCGAAGCGCTGCAGTTCGTCCACGGCCACTTCGACGTGGCGCAGGTCATAGCTGGCAATCTCGGCGGCATCGACCTTGTCGCTGAGGTAGTCCTGGCACTCGATGCCCGCGGCGCGCGCCTTGAGGTGCATGTTCAGATCCTTGGTGACGAGCACCACCGGGGCCGCATTGTGCTGCATGAGCAACAAACAGGCGGCTAAAATGCGGTGATCAACCCGCTCGCGATCCGGGAAAATCCGGTGAAAGCGATTGAGCACATCAGAATTTTTCGGGCAGGCTGCCGGGTCGTAAATGACCAGGCGCACGGTGCCGCCGCCCTCGGTTGGCACGCCGCCAGTGACTTTGGCGGCACCCGCGAACATCTCGATGAGCCGCCGGTGGACCCGCCGCGCGTTGGCACCACGCTCACTTTGCTCGGACTTGAACTTGTCCAACTCCGCTAACACATCCACCGGAATGCATAGGTGGTTTTCCTTGAATCGCTCCAACGCCGCCGCATCGTGCAGCAATACATTGGTGTCCAATACATAGTTTTTCACCACTTGGGACGGTGCCGTCAGTCCGAAGTCCACCGGTTTGGGATTCGGCCCGACCAGTCCCCGGCGGGTCACTAAGGGCGTGTTATGCTCGGAATCCTCGAATAAGCCCGCCTGGATTTCTTCAGTTTGATGAATCATGAGTGGATGCGCTGACCTTCGCTGTTTCCCGTCGCTTGGCAACTGGAAAAAGTTGCACTGCCGAGCGTGCACAAGGAACGCGCCTGGAAAGGCCAAATCCTGTGCCGCAGAATGAGTGCCGTTGGAGCGAGCGGCTTTCGCTGGCGCGGTGCCTGCGCTTTGCATTGCGGCAGGATGCCGCAAGCTGCCGGCGGGACGCCGGCGCTCCCCAGCGCGCATGTCAGCAGCGTATGTCCCCAGCGCGCATGTCGGCAGCGATGAGCCTGAATC
>CAIQXC010000310.1 GCA_903875675.1 Akkermansiaceae bacterium | reverse complement strand
TCCCGTGTGACGACACCTAGCGGCAGCTTGGTCTTCAAGCCGAGTCTTCACCGCTGAGGGCCAGATTCCCGAATTCTGACAGTCGCAAGGCGAAGGCGCACGTTAAATTAGGGTGTGTATTATTGGAATTGAACATCGCGACTGGTGCCATGCGTAAGATCGTGCTTTTCATGTAGCGGAGTGAGGTGGATTGAGGCTGGGAATGCCGGAAAGACTGCTGATTTGCAGGGTCTTTCGGGTTCACAGGGAACTCGCCACCGGTTTCGCCACCGTTTCACAAAATCGGCGATTCATTTTTGGAATAGCTCTTGCCGACTATTACCAACGAGTAGCCATGTTCCGGGGGGGGATTGTAGTTGCGCTGATTCACACTGAGGTAGGAGAGTCAACGGTGTAGTTAACGGAATCTCCAATTGTCGCTATAATCTGCCGCTCTCGACTCTCCGCCCGTTCACAGGCAAATATCCCAAATCAATTTCCAGTGACGGCAGCGTCGTCACCATGATCCCCTTCGTCACCCAGGAGTCCGCAACCGTGGGGGACAACCACCACCCAGAGGATTGAGCCTCAATTGACCAAAACTGTTTTTCGGGTTGCTGGTTGTAGGGTTTGTGTAGGCCATTCGGCTGCCGGCAGTTTGGCAGCCACGGCGGGACGGTCGAGGAGTTTCCGAGTGTCAGTATTCCGCCGGGAGCAGGGCCGTGGTCATCGAGCGGTCGGCCTCGGTGATGATGTAGATGCGGTCGCCGCCGGCGGTGCGGTAGCAGCTCAGCAGGCGGGTACCATTGACTAGGGCGTCCTCATTGGCCTGCTTGTCTTTGCCGCAGAGTTCCTCGCCCCAGTCGCCGCAGTGGTGGCGGCGGAGGTAGGCGGCCAGGTCCACGCCCAGCGCGATGGCACCGGGGGTGGCGTGGGTTTACCTCAAGGGTTCCCGCTTCCCACAAACCATGATACCTTCCAGCATGCGACTGTTCCGCCTGAGTCAAATCGCTGCCACTGTCGTTTCAGTTGCAACCGCATCGGCGTCTTCGGTCGTTCTGCGCGATGTCACGCTGAGTTGGGGCACGGGCACGCATCCTGTAAACAGCAGTGACTCATTTCTGGTCAGCCCGGACCTTCAAAGTCTTGTCACCTCCCTGCCAAGTTCGGGAGTCGTCGTTCTCTCCACCGCATCTGACACTACCAGCCTGCTGCCCTTGACAGACGTGAGCGCGGGGGAGGTCGTGTTGGGTTCCACCTACCCAGGGTCGTTGAGCCTGATCAAGGCCGGCGTGGGTACGCTGACCCTCAGCGAAAGCAATACCTACACCGGGGAGATGACCGTCAGCGGTGGCACGAGCTATGGCACGCTCGGAGGCTCAGGTTTCATCGGCGGCGCGACGACCAACGTCGGCGGTGTTCTAACTCCAGGAGGTAGCGGTTCAATGAGCCTCAATCTTGGGAGTGCAACACTCACCGACTGGACTCGTGCGGATCCGCCCACTGTTTTCACCGGGGGCAACAGTCAGCTCAACCTGTCTAACTTGAGTTCCTCTGGGTATGGGGGGAACATCAGCACCGTCGGAACTATCGGTTCTGCGGCAACCCTCTCCGTCATTCCCGAACCCGGTGGAGGGATGCTCGGTGGCCTGGGCCTGCTGGCGCTGCTGCGCCGCCGCCGGGTGTGAGGCGGCCACCGTCGTTGCGGTCCGTTTTCCAGAGAAGCTTCGCGCTGGTTTCTTTTCCCATCACTGATTGGCATGGACTCAACGTTGGCTGCTATATTTCAGATGGTTACCTCTATTCGTGGTAGGGTTTTCGAGGTAGCCTCAGTTCCCTCTGTTTTCAGTTCTTATATTCATCTAAAAGACGCTTGAAAAGCAATAGATCAGAACGCCTGAAAGGTTTCGTATTGATCACCATTGATTGTTCATCTTTGACTAGTAAGACTAAACGTGGAACTTGTAAATGTCGGCCAAGAAAATTCCACTGAATCCACTGATTCTCATGCGATTGTATATTTCTCAGAAGACATGAACGACTACTAAATATGCCATTTCGGTAAGTCAAAACTCCATTGTTAGTAACAAGTCGAAAGCCCCTTAACCAAATGACCCAAGCTGAGCCAACACTTATGGAGACGGCACCAATTTCAAGCCCTTTGATACCGCTTTCCCATCCGTCATTGCCCTGACGATAAAATGAACACCAGATAAAAATGAAACCCAATACAAAGTAAATGCTAGATAAATATAAATAACTGCCTGTCGAAGCTCGTAAATCAATATTTGAATTACCTTTCATTTGTCACT
>CAIQXC010000309.1 GCA_903875675.1 Akkermansiaceae bacterium | reverse complement strand
GGCGGAAACTCTCGGCCGGGAAATCAATCCCATCTGCTTTACCCCGGCGGAATGGCGAGAAAAGCGCGGGAAAGGCGACGCCTTCGCCACCCGCGTTTCGGCGGAACCGAAACTCTGGCTGAAAGGAGGTCCCGATGCGCTTGCAGCAATGGAAGGCTAACGGTTGGCTCCAAGCCCACCAAACCACCCCGGCCCAGATCGCCGACCTCCTCGCTATCGTGGATCGCGATCTGCAGGACTCCATGCGCGAACTCTCGCCGGACTGGCAGTTCGGCATCGCGTACAATGCCGCGCTCAAGCTCTGCACCATCCTGCTCTACGCCAGCGGCTACCGCCCCGAGAAGAACCTCGCCCACTACCGCACCCTCGCCGCCCTGCCGCTCATCCTCGGCAACACCCGCAAGGACGATGCCGACTACCTCGACACCTGCCGCTCCAAACGCAACACCGCCGAATACGACACCGCCGGCACCGTCAGCCAGTCGGAAGCGGACGAACTCCGCGCCTTCACCCACGAACTCCGCACGGATGTCATCGCATGGCTCAAAGCAAACCATCCAATACTGATCACTGCTCACTGATCACTCTGCACTTCTCTATTTCAGCCTCTCAGCTTCTCAGAATTTCAGCTTCTACACCTATAATGAACCGCTTTGAATCCCAGCACACCGAATGGAAGGAGTCGTGGCGCGACGACCTCCTCCGCTGGGTCTGCGGATTCGCCAATGCCGAAGGGGGGCGCTTGGAAATCGGACGCAACGACAAGGGTGAGATCGTCGGCTTGGCGAACGCGCCAAAGCTGCTGGAAGACCTGCCTAACAAGATCCGCGATTTGTTGGGTATCCTCGTTGCCGTCAATCTCCACCATACCGACGGCAAAGCATGGCTCGCCATCGAGGTGGACGCATACCTCAACCCGATCAGCTACCGCGGCCATTACTATATTCGCAGCGGCAGCACCTTGCAGGAAATCAAGGGTGCCTCACTCGACCGCTTTCTTTTGCGCAAACAGGGCCGCACATGGGACGGCGTCCCCGTGCCTAAAGTTAAAACCGGCGACTTGTCCGCCCCGGCCATCCAGAAGTTTCGGGAAATGGCCGCCCGCAGCGGACGCCTTGATCCTGCCGATCTCCGCGTGTCGGACGCGGCGCTGATAGAAAAGCTCAAACTCACCGAGGGAACCTACCTCAAGCGCGCCGCTTTGCTGCTTTTCCACGATGACCCGGAGCGCTTTGTGACCGGTGCCTTTGTGAAGATCGGCTATTTCCGCTCGGCGTCGGACTTGGCATACCACGACGAGGTGCATGGCAATCTCTTCGAGCAAAGCGCCAGAACCATCGACCTGGTCCGGACCAAGTATCTCAAGGCAGCCATCACCTATCAGGGCATCCAGCGCATCGAACGCTACCCGGTGCCCAATGCAGCTCTGCGCGAGGCCATCCTCAACGCCCTGGTCCATCGGGACTATGCCGTCGGTGCGCCCGTGCAGATTCGCGTCTATGAAAACCGCCTGAAAATCTGGAACCCAGCCGTTCTGCCGGAAGGATGGACCTTGGAACACCTGTTGG
>CAIQXC010000308.1 GCA_903875675.1 Akkermansiaceae bacterium | reverse complement strand
CGGCAAACGCGGCAACCAATGGCACTTCAGTCACTTCCTCAACCCTCGAGGAATTTCCGAAGGCTCCAACATGCCCGCCTTCCCCTGGCTCTTCGAGCAGGAAGCCGACGTGAAGTCGCTGCCTGCCAAGATCGCCGCCCAAGTGCGCATCGGCGTCCCTTGGCCCGCCATGAACCAAAACGAAATCTTCGCCCAAGTCGAAAAGCAGTCCCAGGAAATCGCCGCCTCATTGGTCGCCTCCAAAGTCGATCTGCCATCCAAACCCCAACTCGCCGGCAGTGACCTCCGCAACTACCTCCATACCACCAAGGCCGTCGCCCTCATCGCTTACATCCAAAAACTCGGTGCCTATCACGTCGTGACCAAGGATGGCCCAACGATGCCCATCCCCCTCAACCCAGATAGCTACCGCAGCAATCCCCCGGTGACCCCTGCTCCCGCCGCTGCTCCCGCCGCTGCTCCCGCCGCTGCTCCCGCCGCTGCTCCCGCCGCTGCTCCCGCCGCTGCCGCTGCCCCTGCCGCTGCCCCTGCGGCTGCTGCTGCTCCAGCGCCCGCCACTGCTCCCGCCACTGCCCCCGCCGCTGCTCCCGCCGCTGCCCCCGCTGCTGCTCCTGCCGCTGCTCCTGCCGCTGCCCCTGCTGCTGCTCCTGCCGCTGCCCCCGCCGCTGCCCCTGCTGCTGCTCCTGCTGCTCCCGCCGCTACACCAACCACCCCGACCCCCTAACGACGATATGCCGGTTCTGGCCAGTGTGGAATTCAAGCGCATCTTTTTTGGAGATTGGGTGCCGGTCATTGTGTACTGCTCATTCGGAGTGGTCGCTTGTATTTTTTTAATCGGCACGATCCGGGCCTTGCTGCTTCCTCAAGACAAGCGCGAGCACCTCGCCAATCTCCCGTTAGAAGGGAATTCGCCCCCGCCTCCGTCGTCTCCCCAAGATTCCACATCTCCCCCCAACAAGCCATGAGCGCAGACCCTAAACCCGGCCAATTTGCCAAGAAAAAAGGTGAAATCATTCTTCGTGAGCACGAATTTGACGGCATCCAGGAGTTTGACCAAAAACTTCCCAACTGGTGGCTCTTCACCTTTTACGGGGCTATCGTGTTTTTCGTCGGCTATTGGTTTGTGTACTACGGCACGTCGCTGGTCAAGAACCCGCAACTAGCGGTCCAAGAGAAAATCATCGCGGTGCAAGCCGCCCAGATCCGCGAACTGAACAAACTTTTGGCGGACCTCAATGATTCCAAGCTCGTCCACGTGTTCGCCAAGGATCCGCTCTACGTCGCTGCTGGTCAGGCAACCTTCACCAAGAATTGCGTGCCATGCCATGGGGCGGATTTGAGTGCCACCCAGGACGATGGTCACGGCGGCAAGATCACCCTGCCAGGTCTGCCGCTGACCGACCATATATGGAAGTTCACTGACAACCCGATGGGGCTGTTTAATTTAATCAACAAGGGTTCGCCGCCTGAGAGCACCGGCAATAACGGCATGAAAATGGAAGCTTGGGGCCAAAAACTCTCGCCGATGGAGATCGCCCAAGTCCTCTCCTACGTCATCTCCAAAGTCCCCGAGGATTTCAAAAATATCCCCGAGACCCCCGCCAAGTGAGCCGCCCTTGATTCACGGGCTGCAGGCGCTCGCTCTCAGCTGCCCCCTCAGCCCATGAAAAATCCCGGCCTGGCTCTGATGTGGTTGGTGTTGGCGGTCGCAACTCCGACTGTCCGAGGCGCGGATTCGCCGCGCCGAACCCTCTCACTCGACGGCCTCTGGTAAATCGCCGAGGGCAAGCTGGATGCCGTGCCGGACGAGTTTTCGCGGACGGTATCGTCAACGTCCAGACGGTGCCTGACATCGCCCACAAATCGCTCATGGGTGAGGGCTGAGTTGCGCAACACCGGCACAGACACCAGTGCCGACCTCACCTTCGAGGTGCGCGAAACCCAACCCGTCCGCAGCCTGCGCCTGGTGGAAGTTGCCCCAGATCACCCAGGCACGGAGTGAAGATATTTTTGCTGAGGCAAGGGGTCCTGCTCCCTCTGCCCGAGGGCGATGGAGCCAGTTGCGAGATCTTGGATTTCTCCAAGCGAAGCGACGTGGCATAATCTTTGGCGCAAGTCCTTGGCACCGGGAAACCCCCTGCAATAGGCCATCAGTCGGGTGCGCATCGAGGTGAGTGTCTGGCGCTCGTTGCCAGAGCGGCCGCTGGCCACCGCGAGACGGCAGTGCCGCAAGATCAAGTTCCAGCGCTCTTCCAAGATGACGGGCGGCGGCATCGCTCCGTTAGCCAAAAATTCCCTGACCTCACGAAAAATCCACGGATTGCCCATCGCCGCCCGGCCAATCATCACCCCGGCCACCGCCGTTTCGCTTCTGCGCCGCGCCACATCCTCGCCGCTGCCAAGGTCCCCGTTGCCAATGACCGGTACCGCCACCGCTCGCGCCACCGCGTCAATCACGTCCCAATTTGCCTCGCCACCATAGCCTTGCGCCCGGGTCCGCCCATGCACCGCAATCGCCTCTACCCCGCAATCCACCAGCATCCTGGCAATGGCCACCGCATGGATATTTTGACTGTCCCAACCAATCCGCATTTTCGCGGTTACCGGTACCTGCCCGTCCACCGCTCTAACCACTCCTTCAGTCACCGCTGCCAGCAACTCCGCATCCTTCAACAACGAGGAACCGCCATTGCGTGCGACCACTTTGTTGACCGGACAGCCGAAATTCAGGTCGATGAAATCCGGTTGTTTCCAATCGATGATTTTGCGTGCGGCCTCGCCCATCCGTTGGCCGTCGGCACCGAACAATTGCACGCCTACTGGCCGCTGGCTCTCGTCAAATTCGGTGTATTTGCGGGTTCGTGCATCAGCCTGCAGGATCCCCTCTGCCGACACAAATTCGGTGACTAGCACATCCGCCCCCATTTCCTTGCAAATTCCGCGGAAAATCACGTCCGTCACTCCCGCCATCGGCGCGAGATACACGGGAAACCGACCCTTTTCAAACCATTTCAGCACGCCCCAGCCTAGCCCGGGCGGCTAACTCCGTCCACCTCGCAATGGGACTGGAGTTTCAGATCTCCTGAGCTCCAGAACTCAGTGTTCGACCTCAAGAGCGCATATCGATGGGGTCAGTCCTCGCATGGTAACATTTATTGGATTTGTGACTCATCCGACAGCTGGCACTTGGGGAATTCGATTTGCTCGCTCCGTTGTCGAAAACGAGGTCGAACGATGGGTACTGAGCTCGATCTTGATTTGCCGTGGGGGGAGAAAGGATGCCTTTTCCTGCCTCCATTCCCGGCCCAGGTTCGGGGCTTGCGTGTTGGGCCTTGGGCTGCTCCAATCGTCCCGCTATCTAGCCAATTTTCCCATGCGAATTCTCCTCACCACCTGCAGTTTTCAAGACACCCCTGGCCCGCACCATGCCCTCATGGCACCCCAAGGCTGGGACATCGTCCGCGAACGCGGCCCGCTAGGTGAAGCCCGCATGCTCGAACTGGCCGGCGGGTTCGACGGGTTGCTATGCGGGGATGACGCCATCACCCGTGCCGTGCTCGAGAAATCCCTACCGCGCCTCAAAGTGATTTCCAAATACGGCATCGGCCTCGATAAAATCGACATCCCTGCCACCAAGGAGTTGAAAATTCCGGTCCTCTTCACCCCAGGCGTCAACCACACCACGGTCGCGGAACACACGTTCGGACTAATGTTAGGTCTAACCAAGCAAATCGTGGCCACCGCTGCCGCCGCCCGCCGTGGCGAGTGGCTGCGTCTCACCGGCCACGAGATTTTTGGCAAAACCCTCGGGATTATCGGCCTCGGCCGAATCGGCAAAGAGGTGGCCAGTCGTGCCCGCGCCTTCGGCATGCACGTCATCGCCTTTGACCCGTTCTGGGACGGCGCGTTTGCCGCTACCCACGACGTGACGCGTTGCGCCACCATGGACGAGGTGCTGGTGCGCTCGGATGTGCTTTCGTTGCATTGCAATCTATCCGAAGAAACCCGGGCCATGATTTGTCGCGACAAAATTTCCTCGATGAAGGACGGCGTGGTCATCATCAATTGCGCCCGCGGCGAGATGATCGAAAGCGCCGACGTAGCCGCCGCCCTGCATAGCGGCAAACTCGGCGGCTACGGCGCCGATGTGCTCGATTGCGAGCCGCCGTCGGCCGATCACCCGCTGCTCACCGCACCCAACTGTGTGATCACGCCGCATATCGGGTCGCGCACTTATGAAAGCGTCCCGCGCCAAGCGATGAAGTCCCTAACTAATTTGATCCACGCCCTCGCTGGCAGTGGCGAAACCAACTGCGCCAACGGCGTGATCTAACTTGTTCCGCTGTTTCCGGGGCTGGCGTGTGCCCTCTACAGGTCCATGTCCTATGACCGTGAGGCACTCAGGCTTTACAATGAAGCCACTTTACCCTTGGCTCACCGGGCAGACATGATGAAACCTGAGGCTAAAACCCCCATCAAACGGGGAAAGACTGCGGAGAGTTCCGCCAAAGAACCCATCTCGGGGTGTTTCGATGCCACGGTCATCGAATTTCTACTCTAAAAACATCAAAGCCATGTGGAAAGGTCGCTTCTCCCAAGACACATCGTCCCTCGTCCAACAATTCGGCGAGTCCATCTCCTATGACTGGCGGTTGTTTCCGCAGGACATCGCCGGCTCGATCGCTCATGCCCGAGGCCAGCTCACGGCCGGACTGATTAACGCCGACGAATTTGCTGCCATCGAGGGTGGTTTGCGCGGCATTGAGGCGGACATCCGAGCGGGAAAATTCGAGTTCAAGACATCGCTGGAAGACATTCACATGAACATTGAGGCGGAACTGACCCGCCGCATCGGCCCGCCTGGTGCCAAACTTCACACCGCACGCTCCCGCAACGACCAGGTCGCCACCGACACCCGCCTCTATTGCCGCTGCGAAATCGACGGCCTCAGCACCGCCATTCGCGGCCTTCAACTCGCGCTGCTGGAAAGGGCCGAGCGCTATGCCGCCACTGTCATCCCCGGCTACACCCACCTCCAGCGCGGCCAACCCGTCACCGCTGGTCACCATTTCCTGGCCTACGTCGAAATGCTTGAGCGCGATCAGAGCCGTCTTGCTGATTGCCGCAAGCGCCTCAATATATCGCCGCTGGGCTCCGGCGCGCTCGCTGGCTCGACCATCAACCTCGACCGCCACGCGATCGCCGCCGAACTCGGCTTTGACGGCGTCACCCACAATTCGATGGATGCCATCGCCGACCGCGACTACATCGCCGAACTGCTGTTTGTGATGGCGCTTTGCGGTGCCCACCTTTCCCGCCTCAGCGAAGATGTGATCCTCTGGTGCACGAGTGAATTCGCCTTTGCCGCCCTCTCCGACGCCCACACCACCGGTTCGTCGCTCATGCCGCAAAAGAAAAATCCCGACGTCTGCGAACTCACCCGCGGAAAAACCGGACGCTTGGTAGGCAACCTCATGAACCTACTGGTGGCTCTCAAAGGCTTGCCGCTCACCTACAATCGCGACCTCCAGGAAGATAAACCGCCGCTCTTTGATTCCGTGGACACCCTCCGGCTGATCCTCGCCGTCAACACCGAGCTGATCGCTGCGATGGAACTCCGCGAGGAAAATTGCCGCCGCGCCGCCTCCGACCCGATGCTGCTGGCCACCGACCTGGCCGATCACCTCGTCAAAGCCGGCATTCCCTTCCGCCACGCCCACGAATTAGTCGGCAAGGCAGTCGCTGAGGCCCTGCGCAGCGGTATTCCTCTCGACCAACTGGATTTTCCGGCCCTCGATCCGGCATTTGGCGCTGACGCTGGGGCTGTCTTTTCGCTAGAACGCGCCCTGGCCGCCCGCAGCAACCCCGGCTCCCCGTCGATTGCCAACGTCCGCGCCGAAATCCAGCGCTGGCAGCAAACGCTGCGCCAGTTTAGTGCTCTCTGATCGGATCACAGGCGTCCCCGCCTGTGATGGAAAACAGCTCGTCCAGCCTGTCTGCGCTGCGCAGATTTGCAGATTAAAGGAGTCTCCTGTTGTCCAAAATCTCCGTTGACATCGGCAGCAATGGGCAGATTAAGGGTTTGCTGCACGGTCCCGCGAGCTTGACATACTACGGGCGTTGAACGAGCCTAGCTCATGGGCACATTGGAACTTCAGGAACTCGTGGCGGAACTTGCCCGCTCCACCAAGGAATTGCGGGTTTCCACTTCGGCATTGCGGACTTCCCAAGAGGAAACCGACCGCCAGATGAAGGAAACCGATCAGAAGATCAAGGCCCTCAGCGGTCTGTTCACCAGCCAGTGGGGGAAACTCGTGGAGGCCCTGATGCGTCCAGGCACGGTGCAATTGTTCAAGGAACGCGGAGTTCGGGTCAACCAAATGACCGAACGCCGGACCAGCCGCGACCACCAAGGGCGCGAAATTGAGGTGGATATGACCTTGGTGGATAGCGGCACCATCGTGGTTGTGGAGGTAAAAACCACCTGCAAGGTCGAGGACGTCCTCTGGCATTTCGACAAACTGGCAAGGTTCAAGGAGGCCTTCGGAGAGTATTCTGACTGGAACGTGCAGGGGGCATTGGCGGCGATGCGCTTTGAGGAGGAGAGCGATCGCTACGCATACCGCAACGGCTTGTGGGTTTTGCGCTGCGAAAACGGCATCACGGGCATCGCCAACGGCAAGAACTTTCAGCCCAGAAACTTCTGAGGTCGGAAAGCAGCAGCTCACGTGGGCGTGCCGAGGCCTTGAATATTCGCTTTTCGCCCGGCCCTGCAAAGTTAGCCTTGCACGTGGGTCGGACCTTGTGACAAGAAAGCGCATGGACCGCTGGTTTCTGCTCATCGCCACCCTGCTGGCCGCCATTGGCGGCACTTGGGGCATGATTTCCGTGCATCGAGGCACCCGCTCGCACTGGACAGTGGCGTGGATGGTGGCCGTCATGCTCTGTCAGTTCGGCTTTTTATCAGTTCGCGGGCAATTGCGCACGGCATGCCCCTTGCATGACCTCGGTGAAATGCTGGTGTTTCTGGCATGGTCGCTGACCTTGTTTTACCTTCTCATTGGCCCGGCGTACCGGATTTCGTTGCTTGGGGTGTTTTCGGCACCGTTGGTGTTTGTGTTGCAGAGCGGCGCACTCATTTCCGGGTTGTTCACCGTCAGTCCTCAGCGCGATCCTTCACCTAATTTGTTTCATTCCTTGCACTCGGCCACCTCGGTACTCGCCTACGGCGCGCTGGCCCTCGCGGGGGTCGCAGGCATCATGTTTCTGGTGCTCGACCGCCAACTCAAAGTGCACCGATTGAAAAGCGGACTGTTCCGCAATCTGCCCCCGGCCCACCAATTGCTGGTGTCTCTGGAACGCCTGCTGTGGCTCGGCAGCGGCCTGCTCACCTTGGGCATCGTCGCCGGTTTCCTCATGCCGCGCAGCACTCCGCTGCACTCCCATTTGATCGTCGCGATGGCGGTGTGGGTCGGCTACGCGGCATTGCTCGCCGTCAAAACCCTGCGCGGCTTAACGGGGCGCAAGTTGGCACTTGCTGCTGTGGCCATGTTCATTCTTTCCCTGGTGGTTTTCGCCCGCGTCTAATGGAGTTGCTTTGTTTGGGATTGAATCATCGGACCGCTCCTGTCGAGGTGCGCGAACGCTTTGCTGTGAGCACGCCCCAACTCGGCGCTGCCGCCAGTGACCTTGCCACCCTCGCCGACGCCACCGAAGGGGTGGTTATTTCCACCTGCAACCGCACCGAGTTTTACCTGGCCGCATCCGACGCTCGACAGGCCCTGATCCTGCTCGAAGCCCGCCTCACCCTCCGCGAAAGCCTCGATGCCGGAGCTGCCTCCCACTTCTACCGCAAGGTCAAATCCGAGGCCGCTGTCCACCTCTGCCGCGTCGTCAGCGGACTGGATTCCATGATGCTCGGCGAAACCGAGATTTTCGGACAGGTGAAACAGGCGTATCAGGCAGCGCTGGCGGCTGGCACCACTGGCAGTGTCCTTAACCGCCTGTTCCAGCGTGCATTTGGTGTCGGCAAAAAAGTCCGCACCGAAACGTCCATTCAGGAAGGCTCCACTTCCGTTGGCAACGTCGCGGTGGATCTTGCCGAAAAAATCTTCGGTCACCTCAAGGACAGTGAGGTGATGATCCTCGGTGCCGGCGAAATGAGCCGCATCACCGCCCAAAGCCTGGTGTCGCGCGGCGCCCGCTCAATCTTCGTCAGCAACCGCTCGTTTGACCGCGCCGAGGCCCTCGCCCGCGACATGGGCGGCCAAGCTGTGCGCTTCGATGAGTGGCAACGGGCACTCGAACGGGTGGACGTCGTCATTTCCTCCACCGGCGCACCACATGCTCTTATCCACCGCGCAGACGTCGAAAAAGTCCGCCGCGCCCGCAAATTCCGCCCGCTCTTCTTCATCGATATCGCCGTCCCCCGCGATATCCACCCCGATGTCGCCGAGATCGAGGAAGTTTACCTCTACGATATCGACGCCCTGGAGCAACTCGCCAGTGAAGCCCGTACCCGCCGCCAACTCCAGATCGAACACTGCGAACGCATCATCGATGCCGAATTGGCCAAACTCAATCTCCCTGGAACTTGAAATGAGCCCCCCTATCCCTTTATCACCGCCTTCCTCCCTCGTGATTGGCACTCGTGGCAGCGAGTTGGCCCTCGTCCAAGCCACCACCACCGAGACCCTCCTCGCCAGCGCCTTCCCCGGTCTCGCCTTGGTTCGCAACGTCATCAAAACCACCGGCGACCGCCGCACGGACGTCGCCCTCAACGAAGTGGCCAAGGTCGAAGGGATTTTTGACAAGGGTGTGTTCATCAAGGAACTCGAACAGGCACTCGACTCCGGCGAAATCGCCATTGCAGTCCACAGCCTCAAAGACCTGCCGACTGTCCTTGACTCCCGCTTCAGCCTCGCCGCTGTGCTCGAACGAGCACCGGTCCGCGATGCCCTTGTCAGTCGCCTCCCTGGCGGCCTCGACGCCCTGCCAGCCGGCGCACGCGTCGGCACCAGCAGCGTGCGCCGCGCCCGCCAGATCGAATGGCTACGCCCGGATCTAACCATTGTTGACCTCCGCGGCAACGTCCCGACACGCCTGAGAAAACTGGCCGACGCAGCCACCTACGACGCGATTCTTTTGGCCGAAGCCGGCTTGGTGCGCCTCGACTATCTGCCAGCCACCGCTGCGACCCCCGCCGAGACGATCACTGGCATGCCCGACCTGCACGTGCAGCGACTCGATGAAAGTGTGTTCTTTCCTGCTGCCGGCCAAGGGGCCATCGGCTTGGAAATCCGCAGTGACGACGGCCCGAGCCGGATCTGCGCCGAAGCCATTGGTCATCGTCCCACCTGGTTGCGGATCTGCGCCGAACGGGAATTTTTACGCTTGCTGGGTGCCGGTTGCCATACCCCGGTCGGGGTTTTTTCCACCCTCGACGGCGACGAATTGCAGCTGCAAGCCAGGGTTTTTCCGGAGGCCGGCGGCCCGCCGCGCACCGGCAGCACCAGCGGTCCCGCCGCCGATCCTCTCCGCGTTGCTCACAACCTCTTCCTTTCCCTCTCATGAGTCATTCAGGCATTTGTTATCTCGTCGGTGCCGGTCCCGGCGACCTCGGTCTCGTCACTCTCCGCGCCAAAGAGTGCATCGAACTCGCCGATGTGCTCGTCTATGATGCCCTCAGTAGCCCCGAACTCCTTAGCTGGACCAAACCCGGTTGCGAGAAAATCCACGTCGGCAAGCGCGCCAAGGACCACGCCCTGCCGCAGGACCAAATCAACGCCCTCATCGTTGAAAAATCCAAGGCGGGCAAATCGGTGGTGCGCCTCAAAGGTGGCGACCCGATGATCTTTGGCCGGGGCGGCGAAGAAGCTGCCGAACTGGCAGCCGCCGGCGTGCCCTTCGAGATTGTCCCGGGCATCAGCTCGTCCATCGCGGGTCCGGCATATGCGGGCATTCCAGTGACCCATCGCGACCACTGCACCCAACTGACGATTTTCACCGGCCACGAAGACCCCACCAAAGGCTTCAGTTCCATTGATTTCGCCCAACTCGCCAAGGCCCCTGGTACCAAGGTTTTTCTCATGGGTGTCTCCCGCCTGCGCGAAATTACTGCCGCTTTCGTCGCCAATGGTGCCGATCCTAACACCCCTATCGCCCTCACCCGCTGGGCCACCACCGCCAGGCAAACCACTATCGAAGGCACTCTCGCCACAATCGCCGATATCGCCGATATCGCCCGGTTTTCGTCACCCGCCGTCGCCGTCATCGGCGGCGTGGTCACCGAACGTAAAAAAATCAACTGGTTCGAAAAGCGCCCATTGTTTGGCAAGCGCATCGTCGTCACCCGTACTCGCGAGCAGGCCGGCGATCTCAGTAAAGCCCTCCGCAACCTCGGCGCTGATGTCGTCGAATTGCCTACCATCCGCATCGAAGCACCCGTAGATCACCTCGGCTTCGCTGAAATGGTCACCTCCGCCCATGAGTACGACTGGCTCGTGTTCAGCAGCCCCAACGGAGTCGAGCGCTTCTTTGACGCCTTTTTCGCTGCCTTCGAAGACGCCCGCAGCCTCGGCCACCCCCGCATCGCCGCTATCGGCAATGGCACCGCGAAAAAAATCCGCGAGTATCGCTTCGCCGTGGACCTCATTCCCGAGCGCTTCGTCGCAGAAGGCCTCATCGAGGCATTCAAAAAACAAAATGTCGAAAATTTGACCATGTTGTGGGTCAAGGCCGCCGAGTCCCGCGACGTCATCGGCGACGGTCTTGCCGCCCTTGGTGCCATTGTCGATGAATGCATCGCCTACCGCACCGTCCCGGAAACCGAGGATTTTACCGGTGCCCGCGCCAGCCTCGCTGAAAATGGTGCCGATCTCATCACTTTCACGTCAGGCTCCACCGTCGAGCATTTCTTCAACCTCGGTCTCGCTTGGCCTCAAGGATGTGTCGCTGCCAGCATCGGGCCGGTCACCACTGAGGCCCTCCGCAAGCACGCCACACCTCCCGCCTTCGAGGCTGCCAAGCACGATATCCCCGGCCTCACCGCCGCCATCCTCAAATACTTCAAGGCGCAACGCTAATCCCACCGGATTGCCGTCAGACCGTAGGGCTGTCTTTTTCCGGCTTGCTACATTGCAGGTACTCCAGTAATTTTTCCTTGCAATGACAACAACCCGATCCTTCCTGTTTGCCTTGGCCCTCGTTCCGACACTTGGCTTTGCCGCTCCTGACGACGCGAATGTCAACACCCTCACCGCCGCAGAAAAATCCGCCGGCTGGAAATTGCTCTTCGACGGCAAATCTCTCACCGGTTGGCACAATTTTAAGAAGGACGATGTTCGCCCGGGTTGGCAGGTCAAGGATGGCTTGCTGGTTTGCGCCGATCCACACAATGCCGGTGACATCGTGACAACCGAGCAGTTCGGGGCCTTCGAGCTCAATATCGATTACAATATCTCCGAAGGCGGCAACAGTGGCATCATCTTTCACGTCACCGATGAAGGCGGTGCCGTTTGGGCAACGGGCCCGGAATTCCAACTCGAAGACAATGCCAAGGCCGCCGACCCACAACGCTGCGGCTGGCTCTATGCCCTCTATCAGCCGCCGGTGGATCCCAAGACTGGCAAGATCCTGGATGCCACCAAGCCCGCCGGTGAGTGGAACCACGTCCGCCTCGTGGTGACCCCGGAGAAGTGCATCCACGAAATCAACGGAGTGAAATACTTCGAATACGTGATGGGGAGTGACGATTTTAAGGAGCGTGTGGCGAAGAGCAAATTCGCCTCGATGCCATTGTTCGCAAAGGCTGCCAAAGGCTATCTCGCGCTGCAAGGCGATCATGGCTCGGTTTCTTTCCGCAACATCAAAGTTCGTCCGCTGTAGTGCGGTGGGGTCTATCCCACGGAATGATTCCGCCAGCCAAGCTACAGGCTTTATTCGGTCAGTCACTCCTTCGTGGCTCTTTGTCGGCCAGCCGCTCTTCGCGCCAACTTCAACTGGTGAAAGCTCTCGCCCTCAACCCCTGCGCCGTCTAATCACCGCCTTTGCCGCTGCCCGATGTCCGGCCGCCCCATCCTCCATGTGCGCAACCTCTGCAAGTCCTTCCCAGGCGCTCAGGTTCTCACTAACGTGTCACTAGATGTCCAGGTCGGCACCGTCCACGCCATGATGGGCGAAAATGGTGCCGGTAAATCCACCCTGATGAAGATTCTCGTCGGCTTGCATACTCGCGATGCCGGCGAGATTCTCTTCAAGGGCCAGCCGTGGCGTATCAAAAACCCTCACGATGCCCTCAAGCGCGGCGTCGCAATGATCCATCAGGAATTGCTGCCTTTCCGCAACCTGTCCGTCGCCGAAAATATCACTATGGGCCGCGAGCCAACCCGCTGGTTCCCGGGTTGGATCGATCGGCCCGCCCTCGCTCGAGAGGCCACACGGGT
>CAIQXC010000307.1 GCA_903875675.1 Akkermansiaceae bacterium | reverse complement strand
CTGAAGGCCGCACGAGAAAGCCATCTTCAGGCCCGAACGAGTTTTTTATTCCTGCCGTATGCCAGCCACCCGCACCATAGGAATCATAGCCGGCAGCGGTGTTTATCCAGAGACTTTCATCGCTGCCGCCAGGAGGCAGGCACCAGGTGTCCGTCTGGTAGCGGCCGCCTTCGAAAATGAAACCAAGCCCGAACTCGCCCGTTCGGTCGAGGCCATCGCATGGTTTCGGGTCGGCCAACTTGGGAAGATGCTTAAATTTTTCCGTAGCGAGGGGGTGAGTGAGGCGGTGATGGTGGGGCAGATCGCGCCGAAGAACTTATTTGACCTGAGGCCGGACATCCGGACGTTGATGTTATTGGCACGGTTGAAGGAGCGCAATGCGGAGACCTTGTTTGGAGGGATTGCCGAGGAACTGGCGAAGGACGGCATCACCCTGTTGCCAGCCACCACGTTTCTTGATGATTACCTGCCGGGATCCGGTCACGTGTGCGGGCCGGTTTTTACCAAGCGGCAGTTGTCGGATATGCACTTTGGTTTGCGCATCGCCAAGGCCACCAGTGCCCTGGACATTGGCCAAACGGTGGTGGTGCGCCATGGCACTGTGTTGGCAGTGGAGGCATTTGAGGGCACCGACGCCTGCGTCCGCCGCGGCGCTGAATTGGGCCGGGGCAAGGATATCCTGCTGGTCAAGGTATCAAAGCCACAGCAGGATTTCCGCTTCGACGTGCCGGTCATTGGTCGGCAGACCTTGGAAACCTGCGCCGCCGTCGGCGTCAGCGGGATCGCCATTGAAGCGCGGCGCACCTTGATGTTGGAGCGGGCCGCCGTCGAGCATCTCTGCCAATTGCACAAAATCGGCATTCATGCCGTGGTCTGAGGCTGGTACAAGGCGAGGAGTTCCTCTGCCCGATCGGCGGCGACCCCTTCGTGGAAGTCGTCGTTGACCATGCATACCGGGGCGCTGCCGCAAGAGGCCAGGCACTCGGCGAATTCGACGGAGAAATTTCCGCAGGGGGACACCGCGATGGGATGGTGGTGAGGGTCGCACTGTGAGCGGTCGATGCCAGTGAGTTCGCACAAGCGCTCCATGAGTTGGTGGCTGCCACCCATGGCGCAGGACAGCGTGCGGCAGACGCGAATGTGATACTTGCCGGGAGCCGTTTGCCGAAATCCCGGATAGAAGCTGACCACTTCGAGCACCTTGATCGGCTCCAATTCCAGGCTGGAGGCAACCCAGTCGATGGCGGCGGAGGAAATATATCCGAAGTGATGCTGGACGAGGTGGAGCAGCGGCAGGGTTGCTGATCGTTTGTTAGACGGATAATGGGAAATCCGCTCGGCGGCCTCCGCGGCCAAACCGGTTGTCACCGCAAAGGGCGTGAAGTGCGGCGTGCTCGGCGTGGTGTGCGAGGCGATGGATTCGTCAAGAATGGAATGGGACATGGACCGTTGCGGAGAGTGGGTGGTAGGTCGGTAGGTCGGTGATTGATTCGTATAAACCAAAAAACCATCGCTCAGCGGTCGCACTCGCCCATGACGAAATCCAGCGAGCCGAGGATGGCCGGCACGTCGGAGACCATGTGGCCGGGCAACAGCCGTGAGATGATGGACAGATTGCAGAACGAGGGGCTGCGGATTTTGAGGCGGTAGGGGACGCCGCCGCCTTTGGAATGGATGTAAAATCCGAGTTCGCCTTTGGGGTTTTCCGCGGCAAAGTAGATCTCGCCCGGCGGGGCGTCGATGCCCTGGGTGGATACCATGAAGTGGTGGATGAGTTCCTCCATGGACATGAGCACCCGCTCCTTGTTGGGCAACATGCTCTTCGAATCGGCGAGATTGACCGGGCCCGGCGGCATTTTGTCGAGCACCTGGCGGCAGATGGCGACGGCCTGGCGTACTTCCTCCATGCGCACCTGATAGCGGGCATAACAATCGCCCTCCTGCGCCACCGGCACGTCGAAATCGTAATTTTGGTAGCCGAGGTAGGGGCTATCCTTGCGCAGGTCGCGCGGCACGCCAGAGCCGCGGAGGTTGGGGCCGGTCATTCCCCAAGCGACCGCAGATTCAGCACTGATCACGCCAATGTCCATCATCCGGTCGCGGAAAATCTTGTTTTTATCCAGCAATTTGGACACTTCATCCAAGGCGATGAGGCAATCGTGGAGGAAGCTTCTAACGGAAGTTTCAAACCCCGGAGGCATATCGCGGAGTTGGCCTCCGACGCGGGTGTAGGAGGTGGTGAAGCGTGCGCCGGTGAGTTGTTCGCAGAGGTTGTGGACTTTTTCCCGCTCGGTCATCGTGTAGAGAAATACCGTCATGGCACCGACATCCATGGCACACACACCGATGCCTAATAAATGAGATGACAGCCGGGCCAGTTCGCAGCAGAGGACCCGCAGGGCTTGGCCGCGGGGCGGCAGCGTCCAGTCCATGAGTTTTTCCACCGCGCAGGCATAGGCGACGTTGTTGGCCAGCGGTGCCAGGTAGTCGAGGCGATCGGTGTAGGGCACAAACTGGTTGTAGTGCATGCTCTCCGCGATTTTTTCATCCCCACGGTGGAGGAATCCGATGTCCGGGGTGGCGGAATGGATGATCTCCCCGTCGAGCTCCAAAATGAGCCGCAGCACGCCGTGGGTGGCGGGGTGGGACGGGCCCATATTGAGGACCATGCGTTCGCTCACCATGTCGGGGGTGGCCGCGTGGTAGAGTTCGACGGCTTTCGCCGCGCGGGCGAGGGGATCCGGGGCGTCAAGTTCGGTGGGGGTGGTGCTCATGCGTTTCGCCGCGCCAAATAAGGCGTTAAAAGAATCCAGACGGCAAGGCGTTTGTGAAAATTGTTCGAGCCCGGCTGCATTCACGTCCAATTCCGGCCGCACTCACCTGGCGCGGGAGGATAGGCTTCCAGCCTGTCTGGGACGACGGGCTTCCAGCCTGTCGTCTCAAGCGCAGACAGGCTGAAACCCCTTTCATCACTCATAGGCG
>CAIQXC010000306.1 GCA_903875675.1 Akkermansiaceae bacterium | reverse complement strand
GTGGCTGCCGCGTCTCGCGGCGTGGCTGCCGTGTCTCGCGGCGTGGCTGCCGTGTCTCGCGGCGTGGCTGCCGCGTCTCGCGGCAGGCCGTGCGCGCTGCGTCTCGCAGCGTGTGCCAAGAGGCAGCGTGTGCCAAGAGGCAGCACGTGCCAAGAGGCAGCGCGTGCGTAGAAAATGCGCTGGGCTAGGCGCATGCTGAAATCACTTTTGCATGGGCACTGCGGCCAGAGGCACGCAGTCACGGCCTGCCGCGGGACGCGGCAGCCACTTCACGTAGCTGCCGCGTCTCGCGGCAGGCCGTGCGCGCTGCGTCTCGCAGCGCGTGCCACGGGCAGCCCATCCGGCTTTCTGCTGCAAGAAATGATCCATTTCCATCGTTTAACCCACATTTCCTCATCGATAGAGTAAACATCCATGGACACCACCCGCAGAGAACTTCTCAAAACCACCGCCCTCGGCGGCTTGGCCACCTCCTTGGCCGGCATCTTCGGCGGCACCGCTAGCGCCGCGGCCATCCCTGGCCTCGTGACGCTGCCTTCCGGCGTCACCATCCGCCAGGACATCGTCAGTCCGCGCCCGCGCCCCGCCGGCCAGCAGCCCGTCCATAACCTCACCAGCAAACCGCTTCAGAAAGTTCGAGTGGCTCATATCGGCCTCAGCCGTGGCATGACCCACGTCAACGACTGCCTCAACCTCGAATTCGTCGAGGTGGTGGCAGTGTGCGACCTTCGTGATGAGCGTGCGAAAAGCGCTGCAGACCAATGTGAGAAAGTGCGCGGCAAACGCCCGGACGTTTACAGCGGCACCGAGCACATCTGGGAGAAGATGCTCGCTCGGGATGACATCGACGTCGTTTACATCGCCACCCCCTGGGCATGGCATGTCCCCATGGCCGTCGGTGCCATGGAGCACGGCAAGCATGCATTCGTCGAAGTCGCCGCTGCGGTGACCGTGGACGATTGCTGGAAACTGGTGGATACCAGTGAGCGGACCCAGCGCCATTGTGTCATGCTGGAAAACTGTTGCTACGGGGAAAACGAGTTGTTTATCCTCAACATGGTCCGCGAGGGGGTCTTCGGCGAGTTGACCCACGGCGAGTGCGCCTACATCCACGATCTCCGAAGCCTGTTGTTTTCCCTCGGCACCGAAGGCGACTGGCGGCGTGACTACCACTGGCAATACGACGGTAACCTCTATCCAACCCACGGCCTCGGGCCGATTGCGCAATCCATGGGCATCGGCCGCGGCGATCAGTTCAAGTTCCTCGTTTCCATGAGTTCGCCCGAAATCGGCCTGCATACATGGCGTGACAAACACCATCCGAACGGCGGCAAACACGAAAAGGAAAGATATATCTGCGGCGACATGAACACTTCGACCATCAAAACCGAGTTGGGCCGCACCATCATGATCCAGCATGACGTCATCAGCCCGCGGCCATACAGCCGCATCAATGCTCTATCGGGCACCGGCGGCACCTTCTTCGACTACCCGGCACGATTGGCGATCAACGAACCGAGGAAATACCGCCTCGACTCTCGCGGCTCCCACGAGTGGTTGGGCGACAAGGACCTGGCCCGCATGCGCAAGCTCTTCACTCATCCGCTGTGGCGCAAATTGGAGGAACGTGCCAAAGGCGGCGGCCACGGAGGTATGGATTTTGTGATGAACTGGCGGCATCTTGACTGCATCCGCCAAGGCATCACTCCGGACAGCGTCGTGTATGACGCCGCGGCATGGAGCTCGATCATCGAAGTATCGTCGCTATCCGTCGCCACGGGTAGCATGCCGGTGCCCATCCCGGACTTTACCCGTGGCCTGTGGAAGTCCTTGGCTCCTCTAACTATCGCATTCAGGGCACCCGGCCCCGCCATCGCCATGCCTGTGAAAATCGCCGAGTGGACGCCACAGGATCTCCAAGCCGACTGGGTCCTCAAAACATGGGTTGTCAGCAAGGGGATCACCGGCGCAGGCGATTACGGCTTCGAATTCCAATACACTCGCGGTGCCCACCGCCTCGACTTCCGCAAGGTCGCCTTGTTGAGGGATGATGCAGTCGTCGCCCACGACGATCAGGCCGGGCACTCGGGATTGGAAAACGTCCACAACGTTTACCGTTTTGCGATTGCCAAGCATGACCCTGCGGCGAAGTACCTGTTGCAAGCCGAGATCAAGGCCGACGGTGGCACCGATTCGTCCGGCGAGATTTCAATCTGGAAGGACTCATGAGGCTTTGCCTCAGACCCAAGACACAAGGCTGAGGGGAGGTACAGCATCTTCGGGGAGGGACCGCATCTTCGGGGAGGGACCGCTTCTTCGGGGAGGGACCGCCATCTTCGGGGAGGGACCGCTTCTTCGGGGAGGGACCGCATCTTCGGGGAGGGACCGTATTTTTGGGGAGGGACCGCCATCTTCGGGGAGCGCCGCCATCTTCGGGGATGGGACCGCCATCTTCGGGGAGGGACCGCATCTTCGGGGAGGGACCGCATCTTCGGGGAGCGCCGCCATCTTGGCGGCAGGATTTGGCATCCTGCCGAATCCTCTTCGGGGGAGGACGCCGATTTCAAAAACCACGCCATGCACGCGAAGAGTCTCCGGCAGGATGC
>CAIQXC010000305.1 GCA_903875675.1 Akkermansiaceae bacterium | reverse complement strand
GCAGCCAGCGGTTAAAGAACAGGGTGATGGTAGAATCGGTGATTTCGCGGCCGGTCACTTCGCCCGGGCTGGCGCTTAGGCTCGCCTCGTCCAAGCGGGTGCCGGGAGGCAGGGAAATCTCCACGGCATAGCGGTGGCCATCCCCATTCCAGCCACGGTTGGTGCTCAGCACGACGTGCAGGCGCTGGCCGTTTTCCAAATTCTTGACGGGTGATGAGCTGCCCGCGCCAATCGGCTTGCCGCGGTATTCTAACTGGGCATGGAGGTGCTGGGCATTTTCCAAGCAGGGGGTGATGTTGTTAGGGCTGGCCGTCACATCAGGCGAGAACCCGAACAGGCTGGCGGCGTAAGTGTAGCGGCCGCGCCCCTTCATCTTGAACTCGACGAGGTTTTTGTCGGCTTTAACCAGCTCGTTAGGCACCGCCAGCAAATGCTGGCCGAGGCTGGCGACGGCCTTGACGCTGCCGATTTCCTTGCCATTGACCACCACCTCGATCTCGATATCTGTGGCTTGTTGCAAGCCTTGGGCGAACCAGATGGAAAGCGCAGCGACGGCCGGGCCCTGGGCGCGAGGGTAGGGGAAGCCGAAGCAACCATGGGCCTGAAGCAACGCCTGGGCGGCGGCGGCGGTGGCTTTGCCGGCAGGCAGGGTTTCGGCCATGGCTAGCAGGACCATCGCGCTCGTCTCATCGCTGTCGTTCAGCCAGATCGTCTTGCAGCCACCTTCCCAAGCAAACGGCTTCTCGCCCTCAGGCTTGAACTTGGTTTCCAGCAAGGTCGCCAGTTCGGTGGCAATCTCGCGGCGCTCCAGGTTGAAAAACGCCCGCGCCAGATGGGCCAGACTCGAGTTGCCCAAGCTGTTGCGCTCACGGTAAAGCCGGTTGCAATTGGCAAAATCAGCACGCTTGTCCGTCGATAGAGCATGCAAAATCACCGCCTTGCTATCATTGTCGTTCGCATCGCATGCCTCAAATTGTTTGAGCAGCGCAGCCGCCGCCTTTTCAAGGGTGTCCTTGTTGACAACTGTGCCACTCTGGCGTGCCTCAATGAGCGCCCAGAAAACCCGCGCCGTGGTGAGATGACCTAACGATTGGCAACTCCAATTGCCATCGGCCGCCTGGCTCGCAACCAGCGCCGCAACGAGTGCCCGGGCCCGGGTGGAAAGTTGTTGGGTGTAGGTGGCCCCCACCTTGCCGGTGTTGGCGTAACGCAGGGCGGTTGAAGCAGCTAACAAGTCATTGGCGGCGGTGTCCCCTGGCACCGATGGCAGCAATCGGGCCATGGCCTCACAAGGGCCGGAGAAGCTGCGGCGCAGTGCCATATCGAGCACCGCTGTGCGGATATCCGGGCCGATGGCCACACTCATCCAGCACGACGAGTAGGGGCGCCCGGCAGGCAGGCCGAGCACTGCGGCGGCATCGGCCTTGGCGCTGCCGCCGGCGTGGGCGACGTAGGGCAGACCCCACGGCCTAACCGGTATGTTGACAGTCAACGCGTCGCCGGGTGGCTTGAGTGCGGTGGCGTTAGGACTGGCGATGGCGGTGAGTTCTGTGGTGATTTCCAAGGCAGCGGGCACGGTGAGGGCGTCGAAGGCGACCTCAGCGCCGGAGCGGCCCTTCACCTCGATGGTTTTCTGGCGCTCGGCGAGCAATTTCGATTTATCTTTGGCACCGAGCACGCGGAGCTTGAGGTCCACCGGTCCAGCATAATCAGTTAGGTTATGGATCCGTCCGACGACCCGCAGTTCGTCGCCTTCGCGGAGGAAGGCCGGGGTCTTGAAATCGACGAAGAAATCCTTGCGGGTGAGGGTTTGGGCGGTGGCCTGGCCGACCAGCGTCTCCACGGTGCAGCCGCGAGCTGTTAGACGCCAGGTGGTGGTGGTTTCCGGCAGAGGCACGCTGGCAATCGCCTTGCCATCTACACCGGTGGTGATCGAGGGCAGCCAACGGCCTTCGCCCTTGACTTCGCGGCGGGCCGGGGGCGCTGCTTTTTCGCCCAGCTTGCGATCGGCACTGCGGTTGGCACTCTTGTCCGCCCCGGGCTTTGTCTCGCTTGCCAAAGCTGTGTCATACCCAACCAGATCCGCATCAGAAACGGCCTCGGCTCCATCGCTGCGGACCCCGCTGACGGGGGCTTTGCCGGGTCCATTGCCACGTCCATTGCCGGTGCCGGTGGCAAGGCCGGGACCATTGCCTCCGCCGCCTCCGCCGTGCAGCTCGCCAGCCGGATGGGTTGGCGCGGGTTTGCTAGCGCTCATTTCCTTGCGCAAATCGTCGAGTTTGGCGCGTTCCGCCTCGCTTCGTGTTAGGCGGCCGGCTTCGTCGGTGACGGCTTTGGACACCGGTCGGGTGGTGCCTTGATAGTGGAAGGCGCAAGTGGCACCGAGTTTGAATTCGGCGTGGCGGCGTGCGTCTTGTTGGAAATAGGCGAGGATGGGGGTGAGGGGATCGGGGCAGACGGCGAAGAGCGCCTCGTTGACCAGTGAGAGGCTCAATTCGGCATCAACCGGTTGGCCTGTCTGGTCCGTCACGGTGAGTTCGACCTTGGCCTCTTCGCCCGGCGCAAACGTTTCCTTGAGGGGTTTGACGCTCACTTTGAGTTCTCGCTCGACGTCGAAGTCCTTGGTCGCGTTGCGTAGGTCGCGGCCGTCCATCGCACTAACCGCTAGACGGAAGTTGGGAAATAAATCGTGCCCGACTTTGATGGATATCTCGTTGTCGTCTTTTTTCAATTCGATGATGCGGTGGCGGAGAATGGTCTCGCCCTCGAAGGTCACCAACGCCAGTCCTTTAGTTAGGCGTGAGTGCAAACGCACATTCGTTTCCTTGCCGACCTTGAGGGTGGCAGAGTCGGCAAAGAGTCGCAGCTTGACCGCGTCGTTGGCGTCTGACACCTCGACCTGGCATTGGTGGCTGATCGTTTGGCCGAAGCGGTCGGTGCCGGTGACGCGGAGTTTATAGATGCCGCCTTTCTTCAGGGTGAGGGGCACGGTGGCCGTGCCGATGGCTGGGTTGGTTTTAATTTCCAATTCCGAGTCCTTGACCTCGGCGGCTGGAGCGGCAGGGCCATCCCGCCAAGGCAGCAGGCCCAGAACCGGGCTGGTCTTGGGTTGCTCGACACGCAGAATGGCTAGATTGAGAGATTCGCCGGTGGGCTGGCCGTCGGCGGCCGTGGTTGTCAGAGCCAGGTCGAACGGTTCGCCAGCGATGACCACCGGTTGGCTGGGCTTGGCGGCGATGGTGAAACCGAGCCGGGCCAGGGTGAGCGTCTC
>CAIQXC010000304.1 GCA_903875675.1 Akkermansiaceae bacterium | reverse complement strand
GCCATGTTCGACTGACCGCTGCAAATCCACACGTCCCCAACCACCACATTACTGACGCTCACCGTGTTAGCTCCGCTCTCGCTGGCGCTCAGGTTACCGCCCACCGCATTCACCCCCATCGCATCTAGCATGACCTGCCAGTTGCCGACAGCGTCCGAGGTGCCAGTCTTCGTCTGCCCGTTGAAAGTGACACTGATGGTCTTGGCTGGTGAAGCCGTGCCAGTCACCGGCACCGGCTTGCCGCGTTGCAGCACCATGTTGGAGCCGAACAGGGGGGCCAGCGCAACGGTGGCTCGGGCCTGCGGCCAAACAGAGGCTAGCAACAAAAATATCGGAAAAATTTGCGGGATAGACATGTTATTGAATAGTCGGGAAGACGGCGGAAGCGACCTCGAATCATCACCACGGCGGGTCACCGAACAAGGCGATTTACTGCCCATTTTGCGAAGCGATTGGTCTTTTTGCGAAAGGCGGCAATTTTGCCTGGAGAGAAGATGCGTCCCACGAACTGTGCAGATGAATTGACTTGCATTCCGGCAGGTGCTGGGCGCTAGTGGGTGCCATGCATCGATATGCTCAGGAGCATGATTCCGATTCTACTGATAGCGACAAATGTTATCAGTGCCGAGGTTCCCCAGATCGTCAGCAACAGTTTACCTCCGCAATGGTCCGTTGGATCATCAGGCATCTGCCGGAGTAGCGGGTCATCACCCCGTGCCGAGGATCCTTCAAAATCTTCCTCAACTCCGCCAATTCTCTCGTCTCTGAGAAGCCCAGTTATCGAATTGCCTATCAGGGGCCGACCCGAATCAAGTGGGTGAAGGTGCGGATGAACAGACTGTCATGAGCGATGGCCGGGGTGGCGTGGGTGCCTTCGGGCAAGGTGAAACGGCCGAGTTCTTGGAATTCGGGCGAGGCTGCCAACACCACCAGTTCGCCCCTGCGGCTTATCCCGAAAATGCGTTTCCCATCGCTCACTGGCGACGTATATGTCGGACCCGTCACTTCTTTGTTCCACAACTCTTTGCCGGTTCTAAATTCGAGGCATGCAACGCTCCCCTGATCGTCCCACAGATAGACATAGTTCCCGACAACGATGGGCGTGGGTACATACGGCACCTTCGCTTCCGGCCGATAGAGCAAGCGTGCGGTATCGCCATCAATGGCCACGACGGCTCCTTCGCGGGTGGCACCCCGGCCGGCGGTGGCCATGACGAGTCCGTCGCCTAGCACTGGCGAGGTGATGGCTGTTAGAGTAAACAAACCTTCAACTGCCCAGAGTTGTTTGCCGCTGCGGGGGTCCATACCGGTGAGGCCGTGGGCGGGACTGGAGACCACCAGCTCTTTGCGAGCATCCTTGCCCAAGCGAAGCGCCGGGGTGGCATACGATGGCATGCCGCTGTGCCGCGCGATGCGCCAGCGGGTTTCGCCGGTTTTGCGTTCAAGCCCATGGATGGCCGCATCAGGCGTATCTTGGTCGTTAGTGACCACCAGCACGTCATCGACGAGCATCACTGAGGCACCAGGGCCGAAGTTGGCTCGGAAGGTGCCCAGATCGCGATGCCACAATGGCTTGCCGTCGTGATCGAGAGCGAGGGCTTCGACCCGATCCCCGCTGACCCAACCGATGTAAACCGCATCGGCGTCCACCGCTGGCGTGGCGGCGGCCAGGCTGTTATCGTTATGCATGCGCTGCTCGGCGCAGGGCATCCAGGTGGTCCAGAGGATTTTGCCGGACTCCGCATCGAGGCAGGTGATGCAGCGACGTTTGCCAGCAACATCATCGCAGGCAGTGAAAACCTGTTTGCCCCAGAGCACCGGCGACGCATGGCCGCCACCCGGCAAGGGAGTATTCCAGCGGATGTTCTTTTCCGTTAGGATAGATGGCACATCAGCGGCGGCCCCGATGCCGCCGCCATCAGAGCCACGGAAGCGTGCCCAGTCGGCCTGACCGGCACAGGTCATCACACTAGCTAACAAGAAAGCGGCTATTCGTCCCGTGCTCAAATGATTCATATCCGGCAGGGTGTCGAAATGGGTGGCGGGTGTCAAGCTGGATTGTCGGATAGGAGGTGACCCTGGAGAAAATGCATCGGGACATGATAGGCATGAGTGGATGATGCCGTAGAATGCAAGAACCCTGGAAAATTATGAAAATGTC
>CAIQXC010000303.1 GCA_903875675.1 Akkermansiaceae bacterium | reverse complement strand
CCGGAATACGAAGCCCGGCATCGACACCACGTCAATTGGTGCCGCGAATGGCAGATTGACCAACTCTTTGCGGAGGAAGGCGACGAACCGATCCTGAAGTTTCCTGAACTTGTGGAGACACCTGGCCAAAATCCGCTATTCCCTGCACCTGCTTTTGATTCTGCCGCTTCTGGTTTTCAGCCGGGGTCGATCCGTTTGCTGAGTTCCTCAGTTACCGGAGACACAGGACGGCCCACATACGTCCTTATGCTGGGTGAATGGGACGCCGGATGGAGTTGGTTCGCGCCATTTTCGGCCTACACCGCACCCGCCACCGATTGGGAACTTCTGAGTGCGCTGGAACCAGTTCCGTTGCAGGTCCTACAGGTATGGAACGCCCGTTCTTGCCCGGATGAAATTCTCTTGCGGAGTTGGTACGTTACCACCTGCGGGGCTAATCTCGTGAAGGAGGCTCGGGCGCTCTATGCTCGGATGGTTTCCAGAGGAGAAACTTTGCCGCTTGATTTAGCAGGCAGGGTTGGAACTCGTGTTCTGGATCCAAGTGATGCCCGAATGGAGTACCTCCAAGCCGCGTCGGCACGGCTTGATTACCTGACAGGATTGGCGCTCCAGCATGAAGAGATTGGATCAGCTCAAGAAGCCGACAACTTGATTCCATTTGTTGTTTCTTTGCCTGCGAAGGAGATCCGGCTGGTTTTGGCTGCCGCTACCGAACCACCGGACCGTGAACTGGCTTATTATGTCTGGCAAGTCGTGGGGACCTCGATCCAAATTCACCTAATGGAATTGCTGGAAGTCTCTGGAGCATACACACTAAGGATCGACGGCGATGCGGACGAATTGCTCGAAGGTGCAAAGGTATTCGACGGTCCTACGGTTGTCCTCGCTGAAATTCATGCGGCTCAAGCCGGGTCCAAGGACAACCCACTTCGCATCAATACTCAAAGTCTCGGAATTCGGTTGGCGGACGGGCAATTCGTGCGTCTTGAGTATGTTGATGAATAGCCATGAGTTCCTCCACAAATGGTGAAATGGTCTCGTTGCATCGTAAAGTATGCAAGAGCAGGACCCACCTGCGGCTGCTGCGCCAGAGGCAGGTTTCCGCTCTGCTGGAGTTTTTCTGTTCGCCTCGGCAGTGCTCCGATCCAGACCTAGTCGCTGTCGTCGCTGCGCAGTGCGTGATCCGGGCCTGGCTTGGAAGAAGACCGTCGCCTTGGCCTGTGGGTATGGTTCCTAATGTCGTGGTGCCACAGTGGTTGGATGATGCATTGCGGAATTGGCTAAAAAGGAACCAATCCACCCGCCACATGATCCATGGGATTTCCACGCCGGATCCCCAGGGAGCTGGAAGCGTCCTCCTGTTTCACCTTGATCGATGTTTGACCATCTGGAGGGAAGCGAACGGTTTTCTTCCGCTGGTGCTGAGAGATGCCGGCACAGAGATTGAAAAGGAAGCGATTGCTGTTCCGTTCATTTTGAGCACGCGCCTTCGCAGGGACGATCCGTTTGTAGTTACCACCGACGGATCACATCAGGAGGTTCCTGGCTTACGTCCTGCATGGGACGAGGCATGGGAAATTGCGTCCCGAGCGGAATGGGTTTCTGGCGGTGATCTGTTGCAGGTCCGTTTGCCCAACCTGACGCCGGCGGTTGCCGACTTGCCGGAGGGAACCAGTGCAACCTTGCCGTTTTTGTTGGCGATGTACTTTCATCAACATGGAATGTCTCTTGGTGCGTTTGACTGGGCAGCATCCGGTTGCTTTGATGAATCTGCACAAATGCCGGCGATTGGTTTGGAACGAGATGCAGAATGGGCTGCCAAGCTTGCCCTCATCGAAGAGATGGGAATACCAGAGGACCGATGCCTTTTCCCGGATGGCTCTTGGAAACACCCACCCGTGCCGCCGAAATCCAGGATCGGTAAATTTGCCGGTCGTTTTCCGAAGGTTTACCCCGACGAGAAAATAGTAGCCATTGACCTCGGTCATATTGAAATGGCCATGGCGGACGTTCAGCCTGACTATCAGGTTCTTGCCGCGAAGCTCGACCGTCTGCTACGGGTGATTGGAGAGGCTACCGGGCACACCTGGGATGAACTGCGAGGCACTGCTGTCAAACTGAGAGCTGATGTGGTGGAAACTAATCGGAGACGAGTCGAAGGAGAGAGAGAGGCCGAGAAACTCGAAGCCGCCATCAATGATTGGCACGGGCGTCTGCGGCAGACATTGGCCGTCCCGCTTGCCAACTTCATCCCGCTTGATGCTTGGGAGTATCATGAGAGTAGACCCATCGAGGAGCACACGCCCGGGAAGCCTTCCGAGCATGATGCCTGCGACCCTCCCCCCGAGAATCTGCGCGAGCACCATCTCGACTTCAGCATGCCTGACGCCCATGTCCCGGCTAGCCGTCGGAGGGCGGGTTCACTGGATTTATTATCCTCTCCGTCCCGAACTGGCGGTCTCTTTGCGCTCCTCGAGCAAGAGCCTCGCGCCGTTGTTTTTGGGGACCCCGGTGGTGGCAAGACCACCTGCCTTGAATGGATGGCGCTGGAGGGAGCCGGGAATTACCAACCCGGCGGACTGGTTACTCTCTTTGTTCCCCTTGTCAAATGGGCGGAAGCCGGCGGGTTCTGGTCCCTGATCCACCGTTCCACAGGTTTTTCTCCGAGCCAAGTCGAGCGTCTCATTTCCAGCAAACGCTGCCGCATCCTTCTGGACGCCCTCAACGAGTGCCCCGACGCGTTGCGTACTGCCGCCGTCCGGGAGATCAGCAGATTCTTGCGGAACTATCCCGGCTTGCCGATCGTCATCAGCGCCCGCATACCGGACACCACCCGCCCGTTCGACCTGCCCAGCTTCTCCGTCGACATACTCTCGGACAACCAGCGACGGGCCTTGCTGCGCCGCTTCCTCGGTGATGAGGCCAAAGCCGATGCTCTGCTGGCAAATCTGGGGGCGAAACCTTGTGGTGAGTTTTTAGCCCGCACTCCCATGCGCTTGCGCATGTTGGCCGATGTGGCGGAAACCGTCGATGAACTTCCAACGGGCGTTGCCGCCCTTTACCACCAGTGGATCGGCGATTTGTATCTCAGGGAAAAAGAAAAAGAACGGGGGGCTCTCAATGTTCTCGCTTGGAGTTTGGCGGAAGTCAGGAAGGCTCTCGCCACCCTTGCTTTCACGGCCCGGCGTGCTGGTAAAACCCGCTTCTCCGACAAGCTCGCCCTTGGTGCCTTGGTCAACACCGTTCGTGATCCCCACGGTATTCTGCAATGGCTCTCCACCGGGCTTTTCCTGCTGCGTGCGGAAGGGCACCTTGTGTTCCCACACCAGACCTTTCAGGAGTATTTCTGCGCTGAGGCCCTCCTCTCCGAACCTGGAGCACTGAAGGATTGCGGCCCTCAAGACTATGGCACCTGGGGAATGCCCATCGCTTATGCGGCGGAGTTGCAGGACCCACTGCCGGAGGATCTTATGGCGGCAGTATGGAGGATTTCTCCTTGGATGGGAGCCGCCTTGGTCACCGACGCCGAGGAAATCCCGGAGTTGCCGACGCGGCTGGAGCCACTCATTCGCTGGTCAGTCACCGGCGTGCGAGCAAATGTTCCTTCCGGGGTTTTTGATTATGACCCTCTGTGGTATCGCCGTGAGCCAACGTTGTCTCACATCGTGCACTCTTCATCTTCGCGAAAAGAGCGATGGAAGCGTTTTGAGGTTTCTCGGCTGAAGGAATTTTGGAAAAAGGGTGACCTTTGGGAGATTATTCGTGAGTCACTGACGCTTCGAGAACGATGGTCTAAACAGCAACTCAAAGAAAATAGAATACCTTATCAAAAATGGGTGCGGGAATGCACACCGTCTGATGCAGCAGAGTTGATCGATGCCGGAGTCCTTGAGCCCGAGGATTTCTCCACGCGCAAGGCCGAATGGATAGCCACAGCCACGCCGGGCGATGTGGCTTGGTTGATCGATGCCGGAGTCCTTAAGCCCGAGGATTTCTCCACGCGCAAGGCCGAATGGATAGCTACAGCTACGCCGGGCGATGCGGCTTGGTTGATCGGTGCCGGAGTCCTTTCGCCCAAGGATTTAGCGACCCGCGAGGCAGAGTGGATTGCCACAGCCACGCCGTTCGAGGTAGTGACATTGGTCAAGGCTGGAATCCTTGAGGTTGAGAATTTCGCCGCGCGCAAGGCTGAGTGGATAGCCACAGCCACGCCGTTCATGGCGGCTCATTTGATCGATGCCCGACTCCTTGAGCCGAATAGCTTTTCCTCACGGAAAGCCGATTGGATAGCCACAGGGGAGCCGCACGAATTGAAGACATTGATCAAATCCAAAGTCCTTGGGCACAAGTGTCTTGCCACGCGCAAGGCCAAGTGGATCACCACAGCCACGCCGTGCTACGCGGCCAGGTTGATAGATACCGGACTCCTTTCGCCCAGGGATTTAGCGACCCGCAAGGCAGAGTGGATTGCCACAGCCTGTCCCATGTCGGCCGGGGATCTTTATAAATGCGGATTATTCTCGATCGAGGAGTTCGCCTCATGGAAGGCCTGGTGGATAGCCTGGGCTAAGCCCTACGATGTAGTAGATTACGAGATTGAGGTGGGATACCTTACGCTTGAGGATTATGCCCCTCGCAAGGCCGAGTGGATAGCCACAGCAACGCCTGGCGAAGCTATTCATTTGATCCAAGCCGGAGTCCTTGCACCTGAGGATTTTGCCGCGCGCATAGCCGAGTTAATAGCCACAGCAACGCCTCACGATGCGGCTTGTTTGATCAGTGCTGGAGTCATTACACCCGATGAACTCGCCGCGAACGAGGCCGAGTGGATAGCCACAGCCGGGGCTGGCGAAGCGGCGACATTGATCAAGACTGGGCTCTTTAAAATTGAGGATTTCGCCGCGCGACGCGCCGAGTGGATAGCCACAGCCAAGCCGATGGAGGTAGTGACATTAGTCAAGGCTGGAATCCTTGCGGTTGAGGATTTCGCCGTCCGCAGGGCCGAGTGGATAGGCACAGCGGCACCGGAAGATGCTGCTTGTTTGATAGATGCAGGACTATTTGGTGCCAAGGATTTCGCCTCTCACGAGGCCGAGTGGATCACCACAGCGAAACCAAGCGAAGCGGTTACATTGATCAAAGCCGGACTCCTTTCGGCCAAGGATTTTGCTAAGCGCGGCGCAGAGTGGATAGCCACAGCAACACTAGACGAGGCGTTTGAACTGCTCCGAGCCGGAGTCCTTGCACGCGTGGACTTTTCCTCCCGCAAGGACGAATTGATAGCCATTGCGGAACCGGATGAAGCGGTGGGGTGGAGTGAAAGTGGATTCGCTGGTATCACGCCATCTGACTTTGAGTATCGAAAAGATGACCTTTTCCGCATGGCTATGAGGTTCACCCGAGAGAAGTTATGGGCTATGGGATTACGCCCCTCCCAGAGAGCGGGCGAGGTCGATCAATGACAACGAAGACCGAAGCAGCAAGCTACTCGGCGACGTGCCCGCCGCCGGAGCGATCCTCGACCGCCTGCTGCACAGGGCTGAGATCATCGCCATCAACGGCCGCAGCCACCGCCTGGCGCCAGGGGTCGCCGAGCAGGCAGCCACCCCTGTTCCTGGCGGGGGTGGCAAGCGACGCAGCAAAGAGGACCGCAACGTTTAATGCCGCCCGGCTCGGTTCGGTCAAGCGCCTCTTTGCGGAACCTTTTCGCCTCCCGACCCCTATTCCGCACCCCCCCCTTGACCTCCCCTCCGCCGAGCAGCGCCGTTTTGGACGCCCTTTGCTGCAAGCAAAGGAACTTTGCCCACCTCAAAACCCGCCCGCAGACCCACATTCGTCTTGCCAACCACCCCCTCAATTCCATCAGAATCCACCCATCCGAAGTGGTGCACTTTGAAGTGACCACAGGTGGTGCGTTTTGAAGTGACCGGTGACAATGAAGAAAATCCGATTTTTTTGCAGTATTCCTGGAACGCGACGGAATGCCCTGCCTTGAGTGGTTGATGAAAGCAAACACCCTCGCCTCCTCACTCACCACCAAAGCCGTGAAATCCACCACCGCGTCCTCCAGCTACATGACCGAGTCCTCCGCCGCCGAGCACCCAGTGAAGGCCCGCTCGAAGTTGTGGCGGACTCTGCCGCTGGTTCTGATTGCGTCCGTACTGCTGTCACCATGGCTCACCAAGTACCTTCCATCCGCCACGAAATCCAATACCGCATCCTGTGGGCGGGTCGTGGACTGGAGCCAAGGGCTGAGCCAGATCCAGGACGATCTGAGGAAGGCGAATAGCAGAGCTGCGCAGGAGGAGTCGAAGGTGTGGCAAGATTTCGGCAAGCGCGTCGAAGGTGTTCAGAAGCAAAACCACAAGGAAACCTCAAACGGCGTCGATTCGGCGGTGAGTAGCCTCGTGCGAGCCGATCAAATTGGCTGGCTTGTTGCGGACTACGCTCAGGACAAGGTGCTTGGAGGTGATCGTGCTAAGTCGCGGGTGGACAACTGCTCGAGTGCTTTCACCAAATCCTTAAAGGATTCCGCAGTGAGGACGAGTGGTTTGGTTGACTGTCTGCAGCAGGAACTGGCAGCCGTCAACAACCGCTACGCGATCACTGTGGGTGAGATCATCGATCAACAGGGACCATCGCTTCCCAAGGCCAACTTCGCGCATCTGGCAGAATTGCGGAAACAAGTGCCATTCAGAGTTTCCTTCCAGGTCGGCACCGGAGCGGTGGCGGCAACTTTCGAGATCGCCACGGCTCGCGGCACCAAAGCGGCTGTCGTCAAGTTGACGCAGTGGCTCGCAAGCAAGTTGGCACCGCAGATTGGCAAAGCCTCCGTTGGTGCCGGTGCTGCGGTCGTCGATGGCCCGTTACCGATCGGCGATATCCTTACTGTGTGCTTGGCGGCATGGACGGTTTACGATGTGGCCACCCTGCCTGATCAGATACGAACCGAGGTCATCGAGCAATTTCAAAATGTCGAAAGCGAACACCACCGGATGGTGGACACCCATGTGAAATTATCGGTAGAAGAACTAACTAGGAAATCGAGCAAGGCCCGCGAGACCCTGCATAACGAACTGCTGGCCGCCCTCAAGTAAACAGCGCCCCCTGCGAGCCATGACTCAAATCCAGTTGCTACCTATGCCCCCAAACCAAACCATCTAAACCACAATGAAAACCAGCTTCCCTCTTCACCACCCGCTTGCCATACTCAGTCGCGGACTGCGACTTGGAACCTATGTCTGCGCAACCGTCGTGACAACGCTCCTGGTGTCGCCGCTGCAAGGCGGCATTGCAGGTGAGATCATCGAACGACTGATCCGTATTGGTGGACATACCGTCGATGATGCTGGCCGCATAGCCGCACGGGAGGCCCTTGAGAAAGGCCTGGCAAAATACGGTGACGAGGTGGTCGAGTTGACCGAACGGGGTGGCTTCGGGCTCGCTGAATCTGCCGCACGCCACGGTGACGACGTCTGGCGCTTGGCACGCCTCAGCCCGGAAGCTCCCCGTGCTTTGGCTGGACGTGCGGAATCACTGCTGGCGATAGCTAGCCGGTCGGGCGATGATGCGGTCAAGCTTGAAATCCGTGCGCCAGCATGCGGCGAGGTGCTGGCCGGCAGTTTGTCAAAACGGAGCCTGGCCAAACTGGCGGACAAGGCATCCGTGCCGGAAATTCAACGATTCGCAGCCATGGCCGCCCACGGATCGCCGCGAGAGTTAGAGGCGGCTGTGGCTGTTTGGAATCGATCAGGGGGGCGGGTGCTGAAGTATTTGACTCCTGCGAGGATCGCCAGCCTTGGCTTCGCCGGCGCATTAGTCACTGCGGCATGGGGTGCGCCCGAAGCCATGATGGGGTTGACAGAAGTCGCCCTGAAGGGATTCCTGGGACCATTGGTCACCATATGCTCATGGATGCTGGTCCTGTTGGTTCTCACCTACCTTAGGGGACCGCTGCTGTGGCTGGCGAAGCGTACCGCAAACCTTGGCCCGGCTATGTTGCGGAGCATCGGCATCGTCACCCCCAGGTACCGGCTCGAAGGCCGCCACCGGGAAAATTCACAAAAGCCCGTGACAAAAAGCTCGAAAATGCCCGCGAGCGGCGTAGAATTGCCCGTCAGAAACTCTCCGCCGCAAGACCCCAACACCAACAACTAACCACCCCGGCTGTAGATTAACCCCAAACAAACATTCGGACACTCACGAAAAACCGGGACAAGAGCAACACATGGGGGGTAATTGAGTAATGATAATGCCGATATGCCAAAACGAGCATCCGCTCATCGAACACGTCCGACATGTCCCATGGGCTGGTCTCCTCGTGGACGCCCACAGGCATGGCCTCTATGATCAGCAGGATCACTGGAGCCTGAGTGGCATACCGGTAGAGAAGTGGGAACGCGAGCCGACGTTCCGAAGGCACGAGCATTGGACCAAGCAGCTTCATGGGGAATCACTAGCCACTGCACTCACCCCATGGCTCAAAGCTAGTGTCGCCGAGGGGATTGGCACTGTGCTTGATTTCAGCGGTAAACACGACCGAGGTACCGTAGCTGACACCTATGAATTCCATGAAATTGGATTGGTAACCACCATTTTTTGGGATAACTGGCAACCCGGTCTCGAACCAAGACCACTGGCGTTGATTCTACCGGATGAACGGTTCATCGAACCCGAGATAGCGGAGGTTGCTAGGTCCTTCCTCGCAGAATCGCAGGACGGGTGGATTACCCTGCATACGATGGAATCAACAGAGCGCGCTGCCATAGGCATTAAACGGCTTGGCGGTTCACTGGTCGAGTGGCTTGCTGGAGAAGATATACTTGGACCAAGAACCCTTCTCGTCCACATGAATGCGGCGAACGCTAGCGACTTCGGTTTGGCCATTGAGGCATCGGCCAAAGTGGTCCTTTGTCCTTCAGTTAGGAGCGCACTAGGCAATCCAGTCCCCCAACCACCTGCCGGAATCGATCTGTTCTTTGGCGTTGATTCCCCATTGGTTTCAGGTGAACGCAGCCTGCTTGCACAGGCAAGGCTGGAAATGGGGAACTGGTCCCCTAGTCAGGAATCTAAGAACGCTGAGCGGGCGGCGACAGCCTTGCTCCGTCCGCTGCGATTGGATTCGCCCCCGCCTTCTACGGTTTTCTCGGCCCTTGCTGAGGCATTATTTAATTCACGGGGCCTCAAACAATGCCAACCACTGACAATATGATCGATCATCCCGAACCACTTGCCGTCGCTTGGCAGTCCTTTCCCTTACCTGGATCGGACAGATGAGGGCAGACACCATCGATGGGCCTGTTGCTCACGCCATGCGTGAAGCCAATTGCAAGCGCATCTACTTCGGAATCGAGTCGGGATCCAATGAGATTCTCAGTGCGGCGAATAAGAGAATGACGACCGAGCAGATGCTGGCGGGCACCACCTTCGCCAAGCAGGCCG
This sequence comes from Akkermansiaceae bacterium, assembly GCA_903875675.1. Classification (GTDB taxonomy): domain Bacteria; phylum Verrucomicrobiota; class Verrucomicrobiia; order Verrucomicrobiales; family Akkermansiaceae; genus Luteolibacter. Next base: position 559 of record CAIQXC010000303.1, on the reverse strand, counting down.
GAATCCGTGTCAAAACCGGATGGATTTATGGATTGCCGGGAGAACTCAAGGAGCAGCGAAAATCAATTGATTTCATGCTGCGAATGCGACCTCACGAAATATCCATTCACCAACTAATCCCTTTTCCGGGAACTCCATATTACAATGAACCTCGAAAGTATGGCATTCGCATCAAGGATCCAAAAAACTTTGAAAGCTTCTGCTACGGAGGGGTGAGTGACAACATTTCCTATGACTACTTGTCCTCAACCGAAATGCAAAATCTTTTAGAGGAAACCGCCCAAGCGCTTGAAGCAGAGGGATACGTAAGTAGCGATGTGGCTCAAGCATCGGATGAGTTCGTTTACACTACGCCTTTGAATGCCAACAGCATGACGGTGTTCCGTCGCGAAGCCAAAATACCGAATACACTTCCATGAATTACATTTCACCCTACGCAACCAATACCATGGTAATGGCCACAATTGGCCCAACTTTGGAGACGCAAGAAGACATCAATAGAGCAATCGATGCTGGTGCCCACTGGTTTCGTCTTCCCATAGGCTACCGCTTCCGTGAT
>CAIQXC010000302.1 GCA_903875675.1 Akkermansiaceae bacterium | reverse complement strand
CTCAGCCGCGAGTCCCACGAAGTGAAAGGCGCAAGCCTGACATGCGGGCACTCATCGACTGGCGAGCCGGATGCGGGAAATCCGCCTGTCCGGTTCTGAGGGAGGGGTGGGGCAGTAATGCCCCATTCCTACCTCTATCCAATTTTGGAAGCCACATCTATGGACTCATTGCCTGCGCATTTGGCAAACAACGTTGCCACATCACCCGTAAGACCTGGAATTTTCCGTTTCATCGTCGTGTTTGCAGCGATGTTAGGCATTGTGACTCGGTTCTGCTCCTGCTCAGCGGTTCCGCTCTTCATTGGCTTTGTCACCACCGGGGTGCCCTTGGGTGTGACGTTTTCCTTTCTGGTGAGTGCCCCTATGGTCAACGAGGTCGCTTTGGTGATGTTGTTCGGGTTGTTCGGTTGGAAGATAGCAGGGTTGTATCTTGCGACCGGCCTGATGGTCGCCATGGTGTCGGGGGGGGATCCTGGGGCGCATGAAAATGGAGCGACACGTCGAGGCATGGGTGTTTCAAATTCCCGGCGGGGTGGATGCGGGAAGCGTCGGGATGGATTGGCCGGGCCGGATCCGCGCGGGTTGGGATGCCGTGAAGGACATCGTCGGACGGGTGTGGTTCTATGTTTCAATGCCATCCTGTGAAATCGTGACATTTTGAGCGATTTTTGAAAATTTACTGCCTCGGGTTGGTTTTTCGGCGGTTTCTGACAATATCTTGTTGAAGAACATGCCAGCCAGCCAATCCAGCACCCGACAGGGGGGAGATAATCCGTCACAGTTGGAGTTCACCCGCCTGTTTGTCGGCAGCCAACCAGCCTTTTACGGGTTCCTGTTGACGTTGGTGCATGACCGGCATGCGGCCGACGATCTGGTGCAGGATCTGGCGGGGCGGTTGTGGCTGAAATTCGGTGATTACGAGAGGTCGCGCCCATTTATCGCGTGGGGGCTTGGGTTTGCCCGATTGCTCGCATTCGAGTGGCGGCGTCTTCAGGCGCGTCTGCCGGTGCCGCTGGACGAACCGACCCTGCAAGCGCTCGCAGATGCCGCGACCGAGCGCTCGCTGGCCAGTGACGAGCGCCATGAGGCACTGGGCCAGTGTCTTCAGCACCTCACGGACCAACAGCGGCAGGTGCTGCAGGCCCGCTATTACCGAGACCAAACGGTGGCGGAGATCGCGCGACAAGCCCAACGCACCGAAACGGCTGTTTATAAGGTACTCAAACGGGCTCATTTGCTCTTGCTAGATTGCATGCGCAAAACCCTCGCATCTCCCACCCCGCCATAGCCCATGAAGGACTCGGCCACCGATCCATCATCCGAACTGGAAGACCTAATCCTCCGGGCGCTTCATGGCCTCGCGGATGAAGCGGAAGGCGCGGCGCTGGCCTCCCAATTGGCGGCATCTCGCCAGGCTCGCGAGAATTTTGCCGACCATGCGATGCTGCAAGGGTTCCTTGTCACAGAAGCGCAGGCGGGTGGCTTCGCTGCAGATCGCGTGGCGTTTTTCGCAGCCCTTGAGGACCCGCTGTCCGTGCCGAACATCGTGAGAAACCACAGATGGTGGTGGCTCTCCGCTGCTGCCGCCATGGTTGTCGGTTTGCTTTCGCTCGCTCTTCTGCTGTTGCCGCACAACGCCTTCGCCGCGCTCGACCAGGTCATCTCAGCCTTGGACCGCCCCGTGGACTGCAACTACGTCATCCGGGTACTTGACCCCGGCGCGGACCGGCAAGGCGGAAATCCAGTGGACAAGCTTGAGCACGGCCGATTTCCACCGGCGGCCTTCCTAGACGGTGCCCGCCTTCATTTGCGAGGGGACCGCCAATATGTGCTCGAACAGTCGCTGCCCGATGGTGCCACCCGCACTCTGGGCAGCGACGGCCAAACCAGTTGGTGCATCCGCGGCGATGGACCAGTTAGGACCAGTGCCGATCCCTATCACTTCGGATCTGGCATGCTGGCGGGTCGGCAGGATACCCCGTTTCTCGAATTGCGAACCCAACTCGAAGACCTGCGCCGCTTTTATCAGTTGGAATGGTTCACGCCACCAGCCGACCCGGCCACCCTAGCGCGCTTGAAGGGCTTGCGCGGCTCTCGCCACTCCACCGCCCAAGGCGGCCCCAAGGAGATCGAGTTGTGGTTCGACCCCGCCACCGCCCAGATTCACCGGTTGGTCCTCAAGGGCCTGCCCCGCGCTGCCGGCGGCCCGGCAAGCATCGCTCTTGAACTCACCTCCAGCGCGCCACTTGCTCCGGATTTCTTCCGTCACCAGGCACACCACGAACCATCCCGGCAGATCGAAGCCGAGACCACCACCCGTTCCCGCTAACCTAACATTTCATGATCATCTCAAACTAACTATACCATGAAATCCATATTTTGCGTCCTCGCGCTAAGCATCATCGGTTGCGCCAATCAGTTGTTAGCCGCTGAGTCCCCCTTACTGGATCCTACCCTCACTTCGATTCCCGCCGGAGAATTCCAAATGGGTGACCACCACGGGTTTGTCGATCCGAAGCACGGCGGCGACGAAACACCGATCCACAAGGTGCGCCTTGATGGCTTCAAAATCGGCGTCGATGCGGTGACCACCGCCCAATACTGTGCGTTTCTCAATTCCGCGCTCGGCCCCGGCACCATCGAAGTCCGCAATGGCGGCGTGTTCCTCACGGGCGGTCGCGACTTGCTGTGCGAAACCCGCGTGATGTCGCCCTACAGCCGCATCGGCTGGGACGGGAAAAGCTTCAAGGTGTTAGACGGCAAGGACAACCATCCCATCGTGTGCATCCGCTGGGAAGGCGCGGCGGTTTATTGCAACTGGCTCAGCGCCAAGCAGAAGCTGCCACTTTGTTACGACCCGCAGACCTGGGCCTGCGATTTTCAAAAGAGCGGCTATCGACTGCCGACCGAAGCCGAGTGGGAATACGCCGCGCGCGGCGGTAAACAAAATCCGTATTTCAATTTCCCCTGGGGTGATGACGCGGATGCCGCCAAGGCAAATTGGCCGGAGTCAAAGAACCCGTTCCGCGCCGGTCCATTGCCATGGACCACCCCGGTGGGATTCTTCAACGGAAAACTGCATAAGAAGGCTGACTTCGCCTGGCCAGGTTTCCAGGACACCTGGCAGAGCGCCGACGGCACGAACGGATTCGGATTGCACGACATGTCCGGAAACGTCTGGCAATTCATCAACGATTGGTACGAGCGCGGCTACTATGCCTATAGTCCTGCCGAGAACCCGCCCGGACCGGCCGAAGGAAGTGTGATGCCTGACGGCAAGGCCTATCGCGGCATGCGTGGCGGCAATTGGTACAACGGCGAAAACGGCCACGGCCGCGTGTCAAACCGCAATCCGTCCTACTACCGTGGTCCGCAGGATCCGGCCCATCCGTATTATCATCTGGGTTTCCGCCTCGCCCTTCCGATCCATGCCGAAGCCCGTCCTGTTACGAAACCCACCCCGGTCCAAAAAACCGCGCGCAATGGTCCTCCCCAGGGCGGCAAACAGGCAGCCGGACCCAATTCCAAGGCCCCGTCCGCTCCCACTCCATCCGTCCCGAAAGCCGGCTTTGTTCTCCGCAGTTCGGAAGTCGCCGACGGTGGCATGTTGCCCAAGGATTACACGGGCGATGGAACGTCCGCCACCTTGCCGCTCGCCTGGAGCGGAGCCCCGCCGGAAACCAAGAGTTATGCCTTGATCATGCACCATATTCCCGGACCGGGCGGCGAGCCCAAGTGGTATTGGGTGATCTATGACATTCCGGCCTCAACCACCGCACTCCCGCGCAATGTTCAAAACGTCGGGATTCTCGGCAGCAACAGCGTCAACAACCGTGGCGGATACGCGCCACCCCATTCCAAGGGCCCGGGTCCGAAAACCTATATCTACACGCTTTATGCCTTGTCCTCCGCGCCCCAGCCCAAGGTCCCGCCGGGACAGGTCAGTCGCGAGGTCCTGCTCGCCGCGATGAAAGACCGAATCCTCGCCACTGCGGAACTGCATGTTGTCTATTCGCGCCCGGAAGGTGCCACCGATCCGGGTGCTGAACGGCACCGGGACCCGCAGCCCGGGGATCCTCAGGACAACACCCGCCCGCCGCCCCCGCGTGACGAAACCGGGCGCGACAACCCGCCACCACCGCGCGAACCACAAGTACCAGTTGAACCATCCGCCCAAGGAAAACAGCGCCCGAAAAATGACGGACAAGGCGGCGGACAAGGGGGTGGACAAGGCGGTGGAAAGCAGATGCCCGAGAACAAGCTGCCCGTTTCTCCGATTCAAGGACAGACAGTCGGCCTCTATCAAAATACTCCGAAGGCCTGTCCAGGTTATACGCTCATGGCCCCGAAACACAACAGGGTTACCTATCTGTTGGATAACAATGGGAAAATCGTTAACACTTGGAAAAGCGAATACGAGCCGGGCCAATCCGCCCACCTCTTGCCCAATGGTCACCTGTTGCGGGCCGGTATGCTCAAGGTCCAGGGTGGAACCGGCGGCGGCGAAGGCGGCCGCATCGAGGAGTTCGACTGGAGCGGGAAGCTGATTTGGGAATTCGATCATGCCACCCGCGACTACCAATTGCACCACGACATCAAACCGCTCCCTAACGGCCATGTGCTGGCTCTCATGGTGGAGCGCAAAACGCTCGAACAAGCCGTCGCCGCCGGTTTCACTGCGGAACAACTCCGCGATGGCTACCTCGTGCGCGATGCCGTGGTGGAAATTGAACCGATCTATCCGAAAGGCGGCAAAATCGTCTGGGAATGGCATGTTTGGGACCATCTGATCCAACACAGCGACCGCACCAAGGCGAACTTCGGCGAAGTCGCCGCGCATCCCGAGTTGATCGATGTCAAATGCAATGGCCGTGCCACCCCCGCGTTCTGGAACCACATGAACTCGCTCGCCTACAACCCGAAGCTGGACCAGATCGTGCTCAGCGCCCGAGGTTGCAATGAGATTTGGATCATCGACCACAGCACCACCACCAAGGAAGCAACTGGCCATAGCGGTGGCAAGCAAGGCAAAGGCGGCGACCTGATTTACCGTTGGGGCAATCCTGCCGCCTATGGTCGCGGCACCGCTGCCGACCGTCAGTTGATCCAACAACACGACGCCGAGTGGGTCCCGGACGGCTACCCCGGCGCGGGACATCTCACGATTTTTAACAACGGTTACGAACGCGGTTGGTCGAGCATCGAGGAGATCGTTCCGCCGGTGGATGCCAAGGGCGGTTACACGCTAGCCGCCGGCAAAGCCTACGGTCCTGATAAACCGGTATGGCATTACGAGGCGATAAACCGCACCGATTTTTTCTCCTCGGAAATCTCCGGCGCCAGCCGACTCCCTAACGGCAACATGCTGGTCTGTGCCGGGGTCATCGGCCATTTGTTCGAAATCACCCCCGCCGGAGAAACCGTCTGGCAATATGTCAACCCGATGGTGCGCGGCGGCATCCTCGCCCAAGGAGAAATCCCGGGCAAGGACATGCGCGGTCACTTGTTCAACGCCGTCTTCAAAGTCCACCGCTATGCCCCGGACTATCCCGGCTTGAAAGATAAGGATCTAACACCCAAAGGCGTCATTGAACTCCCCGCCTCCCAAAAAGGCAAAACCGGCCTCGAAAACATGGTCGAAGAACCCCGCGCCAACCACGAGCGGCCGCCCTCAAGGAGCGTGGGCATCCTGCCCGCGAGTCCATGAATCGCCATGCGGCGCTCTGCGCCCGTCGTCCATGACAGGCAAGATGTGACAGGCAAGATGTGACAGGCAAGATGCCTATCCTCATGCCAAGCTGACATCGAAAACAAATCACCGCCGCTTGAGATTTGATAAATGCCAGAAAACCAGCAAGCTTGCCGCATGAAAACGATTTTCGACCTGCCACCCGATCTCGTTCGCGAGGTGAAGTTGCGGGCCGTGCATGAGGGGCGCACGCTCAATGACGTGGCGGCGGAACTGCTGAGACGAGGGCTGGCCGATCCGGTCAATCGACTAAACCACGCATCGAGATCCAAGCCAACGGTTTGCCCGTGATTCGCTGTGGCAAGGATGCCCCAGCCAACCGGATGACCACTGAAGAATTGCTCGCTCTCGAACAAGAAATCCGACTCCGGGAGGATCTCCAGCGTGTCGGCCTTGCTCTATGATTCGAATCTGTGGGTGGCGCTGACCTTCGCCGCACACCCGCACCATGGCCGCGCGGTTGAGAAATTCGCCTCGGCTTCGGCTGAAAGCCCGGCCTGCTTTTGCCGGGCAACCCAGCAAAGTTTTCTGCGCCTCGCCACCACTCCCGCCTTGCTGCGTGCCTACTAACCAATACAGTCTAACATGATTTGGAAAGCCGAAAACAGCAGCTTGAGGGCTTGCGACGAGTGGCCGGAGCAGTGGATGGCTCAGACGAGGATGTCCCATACGGGCAGGAAATCGTCGAAGCGATGAAGCCATTCATCGAGTCCCTGATCGCGGATCATCTCACGGATAGTACTCTTCGGAAGCACCTGGGCAACCTCTGGTTGCTTGGCGGGGAGGTGATACGCAGTGTGAGCGTGTATGAAGAATACGAGACCATCGCTCCATATGACAAGTTATTAGAATCCATCGGCCCTGACGAAGGTCGTGATTGCCGACACCTCCATTCCGAAGCCGAAAGGCGATCATTCGATTCAACATATGGCATGCTGCACCGGTTCCTCGCAAGAACGAAGAATGGACCCACCCCACCGCGTTGAGCTATCCCAGCGAGGCACAGCAAGCCGTGCTCCGGCAGCTTTATGGAACGCTGCTGGACGCGCTCGCACATGGAACTGTGGCGGTGTTCGATGAGGAAGATTTCCCTGGCGAAGGGCGCTGCCAATCCTCCACCGGCCTGGAGGTGGGCGTGTAGCAGGGCAAGCTGATGTTGCTCGAAGTGGGTGAGGGCGTAATCACTCATGGTCGTGTCAGTGGTCGAGGAGTTGGTTGAGCCATGGTTTGCGTTCATCCCGCGTGGCTTCCGTGGTGATGACACGGACACCGAGTTCCGCCTGCCGTGTGGCCGTGGCGATGGGATCATCGAGCACGGGCAATTGATCAAACGGCCACTCCTGGCGGCGTTTGGCTAGGGAGATGAGGAGGCGATCGAGTTGGTCGCGGAGTTTCTGCAAGGTTTCGCACAGGGTGCCCATCGAATCCGGGATGGGAGCGGAGTCGCTGTTCCGGGTGAGTATCTCCAAAGCGGCGAGTTCATCGAAGTCGCGGCGGTCGTAAGCGACGGTGACTCGGTGCCAGAGTTCGGCGTCGGCCGGCGGCTGCGACGGGTTCAGATCCGGGTGAAGGCGGCGGGCAGGATTCCCGCGCCACGGTGGCGGAAGCCATTCGAATTTCATGTGGGATTCAAATCCTTGGTTTCCCGCGAGCCTTGGGCACCAGTTCATTCAATTGAAAATCGACGTGGAATGGATTGGCGACGCGGAGGTTGCCGATGATGAGGCCATGTTGGAGGTCCTCAGTGAGCAGCAGGCGAGAACCGGATTCCATGGCGGAGGCAACCACGAGGCTGTCCCACCAGGAGAGTTGGAAGCGGTCTTGGATTTCCCACGCCTTCTGGAAGGTGGAAAGAGTGGGTGATGTGGGTTGCCAGGCGAACAGGGCGTCCACATCAGCGCGGGCATCCGCATTGGGCAGACCGGGTCGCAGCTTGCGGGTGACAGTGACGTAGTACTCCTGCAGGACCTGGGTGCTCACGCGGCCGGATCGAGACGCCCAGAGAAGCCGGAGAACCTCCATGGCGCGAGGCTGTTTGGCTGGTTCCCCGGCATCGCGGGCATAGACCAGAACATTGGTGTCAACGAAGATTGGAGCGGTCATGAAGATCGGCGCGCTTGGGGTAAGGTTGACGTTCTTGTTGCAGGGAAACCGCTTGACGGGAGAGGAAATTTTCCTGCGCCCGCTGGTAGCCGGATTCCCGTTCCATGCGCTCGGACAGCATCCTGGACAGGAAGCCGGAGAGGCTGGTATCCGCCTCCGCGGCCCAAATCCGGGCATGGAGAGCCACATCGTCGGGCAGGGTGATGGTCACGTTTTTCATGACACGAATCTAGTGTAACACGGAATCCGTGTCAAATCAAAATTATTCCACAGAATTATCGCGTTGCATTGGCAGATGCGGGCGGGACGCCCAATAGTGTCGATTTAACGCTCTCTGATCCGAAAACAGTGCAGGATTATTTTCGTGACCAGGTTTGGTTTTCGGCGGTTTCTGACAATACCTTGCAGACCGGCCGTCCACGCAGCCGTCCGGTTCGATTTGATGTCCTTTAAAATTCCCGCATGACACCATGAAATCCCTCATTTCCGCATTTCTTTTGTGCGCCGTTG
>CAIQXC010000301.1 GCA_903875675.1 Akkermansiaceae bacterium | reverse complement strand
GACCCCATCGGGCGATGGAACCAGTCCTCGCATTTCACGGAATTGAGCTTGCTCGACCTCGTGGCGCTTTTGAGGTCGAGCCCTGAGTTCTGGACCTCACGGCCAGCCGACACACCATGCCTAACAAGCCATTTATTGTAGTCATCCTATCGGTCTTAATGATAGAAGTTGAATGATCCGCTGCTTACTTATAGGTCTCCGTGACGATCCGATCGATGAGCTGAATCATCTGGGTATTGGCTGCGGCCGCGCTTCCATCATCACCCTGCTTGGCGGCTAACCAATGGCTGATCTCACAGGCCATGCTCTGGCCCTTGATTGCGGCAGGTTTGGATATTTCAGGGACGAGCTCCTTGGTCGGGATGGTGTAAAAAAAGCGCGGGTCAGGGCCGCCGAGCTTGCTCTTCCAACAGTTGGCCAGCACCGAAAGTTGGGCACCATAGTTGGCACATTGGTCGGTCTCGAACATCTTCTGGCTGCAGAGAAAGACAATGCCCTTGAAACTTGCGGGCGTGAATGAATGCACCATGACATTATAACCCTGCGATGCCTCCGACTGGCTGGCAGTGACCGCTAGAGTCGGATAGTGCCCCCATGCGGCCCGATCCGGCACATTCTTGTCCGCGATCATCGCGGGGATATAGTCACTCCAGTAATTTTTCCAGTCAGCAATGTAACGTTTCACATTGACATCGTAGTACGGGTTGCCCGGGAACATGGCGATGACGCTCTGGTAGTCCGCCATGAGGCTGGGCGTTTGGTTGAGGCAATCGGCACTGATCCAACTCTTCAGAGCTGGATCTACAGCACCCTTGTTCGTGGCGCTCTGCATGAACACAATGCCCACCGGCTTGCCGGTCTTTGCGGCAATGCGACGTCCCAATACACCTGCAAAATCGCCGCCGGCGTCCTCCCATTTGGAGGCATACGAGTTCCCGGGCGTCGTTGAGATCGCCACACTGTAACGGGATGGCACGGGGCTGCCCACGCGGTTGGCCCTGCGTGTCATGACCCGCACCACGCCGACGCGGACGGCTTTGTCGTCGGGCATCGCGGCGAGCGCCGGGGCGGCCACATACCAGACGTCGCCGACGACGATCTGGTCGCAGACGCGCTGGTGCACGACTTCGCCATTGATAGAGAAGACGACTTTGAGTGTTTTGGGTTCGGAGCTGGCCTCCATCGGTGGCACGATGACCTGCCATTCCTTCATGCCGTGGGTGACGGGGATGGTCTTCTCGATGCCGGCGAAGCTGAACTTGATCTCGGCCTTGCCCTTCGCCTCAGATCCCCACTCGTGGACTGCGGAACCCCAGATGGTCACCGGCACACCGGCCTGCAACACCGCGTTCTTGTCAAACTGGGTGCTGAGCAAGGGCATCTTGCGATACTCATAACTCAGGCCTAGTTGTGAGGCATCGGGCTTCACCCCGTCGATCTTGACCGGATCATCGGGCCAGCTATTGGCCGTGACGAGTTGATGATCATAGTAGATGAACGGCGCCATCGGCAGCAGCGCACGGTTGTAGATGTTAGGCACAAAGCCGACACCACCGGTGGCATAGGCCACACCGCGAGGTGACTTGACCTTGGGCGAGGTTGCCGTCACCTTGTCGCCGTCGATTTTCATGTTAGCCCGATACCAGACACGGTTTTCGTCAGCCAGATAGAAAAGCGTGACCTTGTCGTCGCCCTTCTCGATGATCTTCGGATCGGAGAAACCGGTTGCGCCCTGGTCTTTGCCTCCCAAGGCGTTGCTGCCGGTTTCGCCGACCACCAGACCGCCCTGCGAAAAGTCAAACTCCACGGTCACCTTGTCTCCATCCACCTGATAAGATTTAAAGATCGGCCCGTCGGCAACAAGGTCCTTGCCATATTGATTCTTCAGGGCGTGCAAGGCCAGGCGCTGACCCGAAACCGCCTTGTTGCGGTAGTGGATGGCACCGGAGACATCGATCTGGCAGGCCATGCCGGTATGGGGGATATCGCGGGCCATCAAGGCGCCGAGCCGCATCTGGGACATGCTGTCCAGACTGAGTTGATCGGTCACGCCGTTGGGGCAATAGAACTGATGAAAATAGACCGGCAGCTCAGGACGGTTCCAGCATTTGCGCCAGCCACTGATGAGACTGTGCAGGTTGTTGTAATAGGTGAGACCGCCGCCGATGTTGGCGTATCCTTGGTTCCAGATGCAGCCGCGGATGGCATAGGGGATCACGGGGTTGAGCTTGCCGTTGAACATCCATGAGGGATCGCGGTTGTCACTCACATTGCCCGGCGTCGCCACCGAGATAGGTAGAGCCTCCTTGCCGCTTTTGGCAAGCTCGGCATTGCTTTTCATGGCGTCCTCCAGATCCTGATAGAACTTGTTCCAGGCCGCCTTGTGCTCCGGCGTCGCCGGATCTGTCTCCAGGATTTTCCGATAGACGCTCTTGTTATAGTCATCTTTTTCCTCCCCGAAGCCCACGCGCGGCGTCCATGCCTCGATGCTGGTTTGGCTGAACGAGCAGTTCAAGATACCGATGGGAACCTGGAGTTCCTGATAGAGTTTGTGGGCGAAGGCGAGGGCGATCGCGCTGTAGTTCTCGTAGCCGCCGGTTTGCCACTCGCCAGCACCGTGCTCGATGGGATGCAGCGCAGAAACGACGGTGGTCACCCCGAACTCGCGGATCGGCGGGAGTTCTCCCTTGGCTGACAGCGCCGCGACGATTTTCGAAACATCGCATTTGCCCGCGAGCCATTGCATGTTAGACTGGCCGGAGGCCATCCAGACTTCGCCGACCAGTATGTTTGCCAGAGTCAACTTGTTACCCGGACCTTCGGTGATGACCATCTGTTGGGGAGCGGCATTCGCCTCGAGCGGGTCGAGTGTTAGCAGCCACTTGCCATCCTTGCCAGCCTGCGCGGTCTGCTGCTGCCCGGCAAATGCCACCGTCACCATGGTGCCCGGTTTGCTCCAGCCCCAGACTGGCAGTTTCATCTGGCGTTGCAGGATCGCGTTATCGGCAAAGGGTGCGCCCAACTCGATGGCGGGGCTGGGTTTTGCCGCAGGCTTGACCTCCTCAGCTCGCGCCACCAGGGGAGCGAGCAGCATGGCCGCGGCGGCGAGGGTAAGTAACATCGGTGAGCGTGACAGTGGATGATTCATATCATTGTTAGAAATTTTGATGGCTTGTAGGGATATTTCTCGCAGGCCTGGATCAGGGCTGGTTCCGTTTCATGACGATGAGCGGGCATTTCCAGCCGGCGGGGTTTTTCTCGCTGAAGCCGCCGGCTTCGACGGCTAGGTAATCCGTGCCGGCGATGGTCCGCGACGTCATCTTGAGCGCCTGCCAGCGGGTCATGTCTATCAGGGTATCGCCGGACCAGATCCGGGTCGCCTTGTCTGTCAGGCCATCGTCCTTGAGGGTGAGTCCCCCGAAGGGTGCGTTGTTGATGGGGGCTGGTTTGGCGGGATCGAAGGCTTCAAGCGCCGGAACCATCGCGACAGCGGTCCATGAACCCAGCAGGCGCGGGTTGGCAACGAACTTGCCGTCGTAGTGGAAGCGGTCGTCGGTGGTTTGGAACTCCTTGTTTTCAGGATCCTGCTTTTCCTGCCATGCGGCGGACAGCATTGAGATCACGGTGGCTGATTTTCGGAACGCGGCGTCATCCAGCGGCGGGAGTTTCATTTCCTCGATCCACATGCTGAAGACCCCCTGAGGGACCGGTGGCATGGTCACAATCGCCCGGTCGCCGTAGCGGAGGAAGGTGATGGCGGCGAGGGTGACGGGGCCATTGCCAAACTCATCCAGGAGCTCCTTGGTGATGAAGGCACCGCGGAGGGTGCCGCCGCTGCCCCGGCCGATGCCTTCCTTGACCTCGACCAACGGTTTGCCGTTGAGGTAGAGCCGGTAGCCATCGCCGGCACCGACGTATAAGCCGGTGCTGACAACGATTCGGTAGAGGTATCCCGGTTGGGGCGGCGGGAGCCGGAAAGTGCCGCGGACTAACAGGACTTCCTTGTCCCACAGGGTGCGCATCGGGTCCGGAGAGCTGAATCTGCCGCGCGGATTCGGGTCGGTGACCAACTTGCCTTGATACTGGCCGAACGGAGCCTGCCCATTTTTCCAAGCGGCCCGGGCGGGGTCGAATCCGGGGGCGAACCAATTCTCCATGCCCTGCGGGTAGGTCACCTTGCGGTAGCGCCATGGCGAGAGGTCGTATTTTTGCTTTTCCGGCGGATCGAAGGTGAAGTAATCCCAGCTGGCGTCCTTCAGGTTCGGGTCGAAAAGATGCCAGTCGTAGTCGTGGACGCCCACCTTGCGATAGAGCCCGGCCAAGGGGTCAAAGGCGGTGGTGATGTTGCTGCTTTGACGGGTGGCCTGGGCTTCGGCCAGCAGGTAATCGCGGTTATTGCCGAGGTATTCGTACACGAGTTGGTCGCGGATGATCGGGCCGATCGCCTGTTGCAACTCGGGGCCGAAATTCGCCGGGTTGGCGGAGAGGAAGATCGAGGAGTAAGGCAAAAGTTGCTCTGGGTAGAGTTCCTTGCCGAGTTTATAAAGCAGGTCATAGCCGCCGGGTGCGCCGGCCAAGGTGCTGGCTAGAAATTCCAACTGTGAGTCATAGGTCTTGGTGATGTCCTGGCCACCGGGGGCAGTTTTCACGCCATCGAAGCCCGTGTAGGCCGCCTTCAGGGATTCGACCGCCAGTTGTTGCACCTCGGGGGGGGCCGCGCGGATGCTGGCTAACATTTCCTCCCACTCGACTGAGCAGGTCGCGTTGAAACGTTGGCAGGTGCGCAGCGTTTCCCCGATGGCAGGCAGGATTTTCTGATAGCAATGCGGGTCGGCAGCAACCCGGCCAAGCACGTTGAGCGCGGCACTTTGCAGCCACCATTCCTGATGTTTGAGGTAGGGTAGAATGAGGTCGGCGTGCGGAGCGATGACGTTGCCAGGAAGCCGTCCGAAGAGGTTGAGAACGGCGTCCTTGACCCACCACGATTCCTCCGGGTCCTTGAGCATCGCGACTAACAGGTCAAGCATCACGGGTTGGACAAAGGCCGCCAGCGCATCACCTGTTAGATCTGTCGCAACCGCGTGGATCGCGGCGCAGCGGACACGCACATCTTTGGAGCGGATGAACTCAAGCACGAGGGCAGGCCGGGCTTTGCCACCGCCGGGGATCGCTTTGCCGAGGTACAAGGTGTCGAGGCCCATGGCCTTGCGGGCGGCTATCAGGCGCACGAAGTGATCGGGGTGATGGACGTAGCGGCGCAACGTGTCGTCGCTGACGTCGGGTTGGGTCATGCGGACGAGCAACGGGCGACCGGAGTCATTGGCGAGGGTTTCGTTGGAAAAATCCGCACGTTTGCCATCGGGGAAGGCGGCCGGTTGGATCGAGTCGAAGGCGTCGTCGGCCTGGGTGCCCCACGGGCGCTGCGGGAGTGGGTAGGGCTTGGAGAATTTTGACGGCGGCGCGCCAGTGATGCGCAATGTTTTGCGGGGGATCGTATAAGTGAGCGCATAGCCGGCACCCCACGCGACGGTGTCATAGTCGGCCCCGCCGAGGATACCGAAGGATCCGTCGAAGCGGCGGGACAACTCGTAGTGCCAACGCCGGTTGTCCATGAACTCCCGGTATTGGGCCGGCATTTTCTGTTGGAGTAGGCCCATCGCAGCGCTGCGCCAGATTTCACCGATGCCGCCGCCGGTATGGCCGTGGAGCATGCAGGTGGTGGTGTAAAAGCTGGTCAGCGCGGCGGCATCGCGGGCGCCGGCGTAAACCGACTGCTGACCGTTAGGTGTTAGAGACGCGGCGGCGGCCATGGCGAAGGCGAGGTTGCCGTTCTTGCCGTTGTCAACCAGGCCGTTTTCCGGCCGGTTGTCGCCGTAGGGATTGTTGCCGCGGCCGGCCCAGCGGAAAAAGTGGCTCAGTGCCCCGAGCAGCGCATGGTCGGGTACGTTTGCGCCGCACTCCTTGGCCAGCAGCAGAAAGGTGACCACTGCGGTGCCGCCGGCGTTGAGGTGACCGCCGCCACCGCCATAGGTGACCGCCGCCACCCCGCCGCGGCCGGCCCAGCCGTCGAGGTATTGTGCCTTCACCGCGCTGTTCACCCAGCCCTGGATGGTCGGCAGGACCTCCTGGTCGCCGGTGCGCAGGTAGTATTCACACAGCGGGATGCCACCGTAGCCAAGGTGCCAGGCGTAGGCGGGAGCGTTCCTGGCGCTGCCCCGCGCCCATCCTCGCACGGCTTCGAGGTCCTTTTCCTCGCCTGTCGAAAGCAGGAACAACATGCCGATGGCGCCGAAGCTATTGCCAGGTCCAGCCGCCCGCGTGTAGTCGGCAAAACGACGCACGATTTCATCAGACTTGGGACAATTGAGCGGCCAGGTTTTGCTATAGGCACCGAGTACGGGGATTTGGACGACGACTTCCTGGGGAGGGACCTCCGGCCCATCCCTGACGACCAGTTTGACCAGGCCGTCGGCGGCCTCGGCTGCGGTGATGATGTCGCCGAGTTGGATGCGCGGGTCGATGTCCTTGAGCTTCTGACCGTTGATCGTCTCGATAACCTGGCCTTTGTTGAGTTTGCCGGTAGCGGCTGCGGGCGAGCCTGACTCGACGTTTTTGACCTTCATCACGAAGGCGGGTTGGTGCAACTCGATGCCGATGCCGACCGGCCCAAATCGGTCGATCGTCTGGAGCGAAGCCGTCTCTGAGGGGGCCGTGGAAAACAGCGGGGGTGCCTTGTAGAAGCCCGTGGCAGGCGCTTCCGCCGCGGCGCAGTGGGCGACACAGGAGAAGAAAAGCATCGCCAGTGGAAGGCGGAAAATTCGATGGGGGTGGGTCATGGTAGGATCCGAGGATTCGTTTGCTGAAAACATCTCAGCTGCTTTGTGTGTCTTGAAAATCAGTAGTCCAGATGCGGAATGACGAGGCTGACAAGCCGTCCGCATTGTGGAGATGGCAGGAGTGAGGGCAGAACTAACAAGTGACGGCGTTTTCATGCAGTTCATCCCATCAGGTTCTCATTTTGACATATCCGCCATGGCATCGGCAAAGGCCTTGCCAATGCGGGCCATGATCTTCGCAGAGCCGAGATAATGGTAGGTCGCATTCGACACGCCGATCTCCATCAGCTTCCATTCTTCGGGGGTATAGACTGTTTTGAGAAACGCGTCGATGGCAGCCTTCTGTTCATCTTTCCCGAGTTTTGAGCCCTTGAGTTCACGCGATTTTTCCTTCACCTTCTGCCATCGGCACTGCAGTTCCTCCAACTTGGGCTCCCAGAACTTCTCGAGCTGGACGGCCGCCACCTTGCCCTTGAATTCCGGCATGGCGGCGGGTGCGGCCATCGCCTTGCGGAACTCTCGCAACCAGGGAATGTGAGGCGGATCGATGTCGCGCGACCGCTCCGTATCGAGCTCCCCGTTGATACCTAACACCCCGATGACGGCTCGCATCTCCGGCGCGCCAAGGTCCTTGCGAATATCACGGATCAGACAAGCCAACAGACGGCTGTATTCATCGTATCCGCCGGGTTGCCCAGGGGTCGGATAGGTTTCCGTATTCCCGAAATCACTGCAGCCCTGCAGCCACACAAAACCAGCGACTTCGTATCCTTGGGCCGGGTCATACTCGGGATCGACCCGCTTGATATCACCCAGCACCAACTTGGCATGCGCGATCATCTTTCGGTAGCAATTTCCAGCGCGCTCGGCATATTCCGCCTCTGCCTTCCGGGTATCCTCGTTGTTCTTCCGCAGTTGCTCCAGGCGCTTCGCCTGCGCCGCATGCACCCCGGCACTGGGTGGCCGGAAATCATAGCACAAGTTCGTGCCGCCCCAAGATGTCTTGATGAGCAGAACCGGTTCGCCAAGATGCTCCTGCATATAAATACCAAAGGTCAGCTCGGGACCGATCTTGGGGCCGCTCCGCTCGGCACCGAAACCCGCCGTCAACTTCCCGAACTTCTCCTCCTCACCGGTGCCGAGTGAAGAAATCCAGACGTTCTCAATAACCCGCGGGGTGTCATTCTCATTGACCATTTTCTTGAGCATCGGCGCGGT
Source organism: Akkermansiaceae bacterium (assembly GCA_903875675.1). Taxonomy (GTDB): domain Bacteria; phylum Verrucomicrobiota; class Verrucomicrobiia; order Verrucomicrobiales; family Akkermansiaceae; genus Luteolibacter. The sequence continues at coordinate 16,193 of CAIQXC010000301.1, read as the reverse complement.
TGCCGGGTCCATCGCAAGGCATGGGAACGTGGTGAGCTTGCAGTGCCCCTGCATGTTCGACTGGCCCGCCATGAGATATACCTTCAGCGGCTTGGCTGCCGCCTGACTCGCGACCGCCGGCATCAGGCTGGCAACGACTGCGAAAATCGCACACCTCACATTCTGTCCAAAGTTTCTCATGGCGTTCCTATCTTTATGTTATTTGAATGATCCACATTCTCGGATGCATGCGCAATAAAATCCGTCAAACCCACCAACTTCGGCGCATCCGTGCTGGCTTCGATGTCATCGATAAGCTTGTTGATATCCTTGTTCCCCCCGCCGGCGTCCTGGCTAATTTCCTTCAACTGCGGCAACACCTCCTTGGCGTTCGCGCCATACTTGCGTAATGCATTCATGCAGCCCGGCACCCGCTTGCCACTGCCCCAGCGGTCAAACTCCATGACCGACACGCAGAGGGGCATCCCCTCACGAATGTGAAGCCGTGCGAGAAGTTCGAGGCCGGCCAACCGTACGCCGTCGCCAAACATCTCGTCGCTGGGTGCCAATTTCTCAGTCGCCTTGACGATATCCGGCAGCAACTTCGCCAGATCGCGCTCACTCAACTTGTCATATATCCCCTTCCCCACGCCCGAACGCACGACGCTATCTTCATTCTCCAAAGCCGACTGGACAGCCGGATAGAGCAGTTGGCGATCCACACCCTCCAGCGAGTCGGCCAGGATGCTTTGGGGACCATCGTGGACGCCGGGGGATCGTGCAAAGAGAGTCACACAGGCATCACGTTGGGCCAACCTTCTCGGGTCAGCAGGATTCGGACGGACCATCATCGCTAACAAATCATTAACACTGGCATTGCGCGCCGCCGTGCCCAGGTTCATCAAGGCTTTGCATGCCAGACCTTGCAGCCATGGATCTGAATCCTTAAGCAGGGCTCTCAGTTGCGGCAGCGCCGCGTCGGCCTTCGACCCCAAATTGCCCAGCGCTTCGCAGGCACCGTAGCGGGTATCCCGATCGGTTCCGGCCAACATCTTGGTGAGCGCCGAAACAACATCCGCCTGCCGCCGGCTCAGCGCTTGGGCCGAGCGATGACGCACCGCTGGCGACCAGCTAGACAAACCGGCCAGCAACTCATCGTTGGTGCGTGCATCGTATCCGCTTTTGCCGTTCACAGGAAAATAGTCACGCCCCGCAGATATAACCTGATCCACCTCACTGGCATTCAAGGCCACAACCGAAGATGGCTTTCTGCCCGTTAGGCATAGGCTTTTCAATGGCAGCGCATAGGCTAACAAATAAGCACCGGTGCAGTCCCAGCGGGTGTACTTGCCATGCTCCTGTTCACCACCGGGTTCTCCCTGATAGTCAAAACTGCCATCCCAGCCACGAGCTAAGTCGTAGTACCACGCTTGTTCTTTGATATAAGCGCCGGTTGCCAGCGGACCGGAGCGGGAGACACCAGGCAAGGCCCACAAGACATTGAAAAAATTGCCGGTGTGGCCCTTTTCCCGCTCATCGTACGCTGCCGTGCCCATTTTGGAAAAAAACGACGACGCCTCACGGTCATCCAGGAGGTCGAACAACACCGCCGCGCTGGAGCATTTTCCGTTATCTTCATGCGCCATCCACGGCCCGTGATCACCATACGGGATTCCCCCTTTGTTGACATATCTGCGCAGGAAACTTGCGGCCTTGGTGATGGCCCGATCCAATGCCGGATCATCAACGCCCGCCTGCCGGGCCAGCACCATCGAAATGGTCAGACTGAGTCCCGGCTGGTTCATGCACCCGTAGCCATTCAAGTTGCCATCCGGCCTCGCAAACTTGTGGCCCCAGGTCCCGACGCCGCTCTGGCCTCCAGCGGACTCCAGAGCCAAGCGCTTTAAGCCATCCAGCACCGACACATCATGAGTTGCCAGAACATATTCTGCTAGAAACATGATCGCATATCCGTAGTGCCACGTCGCGTACTGCTCGGCCCGGTAGGCGGCCACCTTTTTGGCGTAGTCAGCCAATATGGGCCGGTACTCATCCTTACCGCTGGCCAGCAGCGCCAGCGCGTTAAGATCGTTAGGAATTGAGACATTGCCGAGGCCCTTCCTGACAATGGCCAGACAGCCCCGCTCAAAGATCTTGCTAGACTTCGGGCAATCGTATGGGGCGGTGCCACTGTAGGTACCCATGACGGGCAGTTTGAGCCCAACAGTGGCGATCTCGCCGGCATGCCAGCGCATCACTTTGAGCAGACCGCCGGTTGGTTCTTGTTCTGCCATTGTGATCGCTTTCGCGAGCTCGATGCGGGCATCAGCGTCGAACGGCGTTTCACCGATCCCGAGAATCACGTCGCCACTATTGAGAACACCGTCGGCTGGTGAATCCTTGGCAACTTTGGTCACAAGGATCTGCCGCGCCTCGTCGGTTCGGCCATTGGAGCCATAGACCCAGCCGCGCGCCCCGGTAGCCCCGAGAGTCCAGTCATGAGTGACGTCAAGACTGCCCTGCGGAATCTTGCCGCCCTGGGTAAAATCAGGGATAGGCAACTTCTCGCGCGACTTCGGTGCCCCGCAGACAACGGGCACGATAGACAGCGTCACTGCGGCAACCGACAACACAAACAAGTTTCTCATGGCTGAGGGTATCACGGAAGGTTTCTTATGATATATATGTATTAGATCGAATGCAAGGATTACTGGCGTTTGGCATCCCCCGCGCCATCCACCGCGCCTTGCGGCTGTTTGACCAAATCCGCCATGGCCTCGGCAAACGCCTTGCCAATCTGTGCAATGATCTTTGAAGAACCTAGGTAATGATAGGCCTGGTTGGATTTCCCCTTAGTCAGAATTTCCTGCTCCTTCGGCGTGAAGAGTTCAGCGCTGTATTTCTCCACCGCCGCCCTTTGTTCCTCAGCACTCAGCTTACCCTCTTTCGCCAGCCTCTTGGACAATCCCTTGACCTTTTCAGACCTAGCGACCAATTCGCCCAATTCAGAATCCCAGTATTTCTCAGTTAGCACAGCTGCGACATTCCCCTTGAATTCAGGCATCCCGGCGGGAGCAGCCATTGCCTTGCGGAAGTTCGGCAAAATCCCCCGGGTCCGCTCCGGCTTGCCGGCTTCGATTTCCTCGGTGACCGGGCCGTCGATTCCCAACACGCCAATCACGAATGGCAACTTCGGCGCGTCGAGATCCTTGCGAACATCACGGATGAAATGACACAGCAGGTCCCTATAAAGATCGTAGCCGCCAGGTTTGTTCCTGTCTGGATAGACATCGCTGGCAACCAAGTCATTGAACCCCTGGAACCAGACAAAACCAGCAAGTTCGCATCCCTCGCTTCTGTTATAGGCTGGATAAACCTTGGCGGGATCAGCGAGCACCTTTTTAACATCATCGATCATCTCGCTGTAAAAATGGCCAGTGGCCGCCTTCTTTTTCTCCTTATCCTCCGCGCTCTTCTTATCGGCGGACTTTTCATCCCACACGAAAGGACCACCACTTGGAGACCGGAAGTCGGTGTGCAAACTCTTTCCACCCCAAGCGGTCTTGATAATCAAGATCGGCTCGTTGAGCTGCTTCTGCATATAGATGCCGAAAGTGAATTCCGGGCCGATTTGCGGGCCATGCCCCTGGGCACCAAAGTCAGTCGTCAGCTTGCCCTGCTTATACAAGGGAGTCGGCCCCTTCTCCCCTCCCCCTTTAGAAGTGAAAAACGCGATGTGGACGTCGTCACACACGTGAGGAGATCCGTCGGCATTGCGCATATCCTTGAGCAACGGCGCGGTCTTGGGATCCATGCCTATATGGTCAAAGGTGCTGACCGAAGCGTGTCCCTCCATGTTGGATTGCCCGGCCAGAATGAATACCTTAAGCGGCTTGGCGGCCACTTGGCTGGAAACGCCAGCCGTCAAGCCGATAAGTCCGGCGATGATTATACACTTCATATTCTGTGCTTTGGGTCTCATTGGTGTGGTAGTTAGCCGTGGTTGATCGAACATTGAATGACTGAGGTGGAATCGAGCTCCAGCCAAATGACGAGGGCTTGCTGTCCGTTAGTGTCGCGGACGATTCCCTGGCGAAACGCCGTGCCGGGAGACACCAGCTTGCCATTGATAGAGACTTGCGCCGCGCCATCGGCTTGCCAGTGGCTGATGACGAAACACGGGTTGTGCACCGGGGTGTCTGCGGAACCCTCCAGCGTGAACGAAATGGCCTTGTCAGTTGCAGTCAGCAGGTAGGCCCGCTGCGAGGGATCGTATCCCTTGGTTTCGCAGGCGCTTGCTGCGGTGAGCGCGGGAGGATGCTGCCATGACTTCGCCAGAGGCACGAGTTTCGTTACCTCTTGGTTAGTGAAACCATATAGAATGAGGCTGCCGGTATGATTTGCCCCGCCAAGGGCCGCGTGCGTCACACGGTCGTCGGAAACGGCGTAGCGTCCATCCGACGGGTTCAGTCCGACGGGCCAGTGGTTCCATGGGCCGGCGAATGGATCGGGCGTGTGCTTGGACTGTTCGTCGGCACCCCACGTGGTGATTTCCGCCCCTTCCTGATAGATCGAAAAGATTTTCCAGGTGGACTTGAAGTTGATCCGCTTGATGCAGGCGTCCTTGATAGGATTAGCTGGCACATGGTTAGGCGGTGCCCATGTTAGATCCGCACTTTTGCCGCTGAGATTGGCGAGACTGAGGGCCGTTAGCTCCATATTGTCGAGGCAGGTGGTGCCCGGCTGGGAAAGGAACTGGGTATCCTGCCACTCGCCGCCGGGAGTGTCCACGAAGCGGACTCCGACCCCGTCCGGGTAAATCGTATAATATTCGTCGGCCCAGACGTCAGTACGAGGAAACACATATCCAACGTCGATCGACGGGTAACGCCAATGAACGACCACCCGGGCATTGGTATTCTCTATCAGTTGACAGAAGTTGAAGCGGCCCCGCTTATCCGCCATGTGCTCGGCGCAGCCGTGCGGTCCACCAATCTCCCAACTTTGGTCTGCCATCCACCGGTTATTCTCAGTCACCCAGCCTGAGCCGAGGCCCGTCCCCTGCCAGAACACCACGCGGCCCGGCGTAGTATCGAAGCGAACGACGATGTCTCGATACGCGCTTGGCCGCCAGAGGTTGTCCCAGAGTTCGTGATACTTCAGGGTTTGGCAGGTCGCTCCGAATTTCCGCGCGGCTGAGCCATCTGCCTCACCCGGCAGGATCCTCCTATCCAAATCGGGCTTGGTTAGCTCCGCTGCCGACGGGCAGAGCGACTCAAACGACTTGGCAATTTCCCCGGCCGTCAATGCTCGGTCGTAGATGATGACCTCGTCAATGAGTCCCTCGATGCCGTAAACGAGCGGCATGTTATCTCTGGCGGCAAACTTGCTATGCGATACGGGATCCGATACGCGCTGGGCGTCGCCGTTCAGGCCGATGAGCAGGTCCCGGTCCGGCAACGCGATGGGTCCCGTAGCCGCCTTGGAGGAGATAAGCCGGCCATCGACGTACAGGCACATCCGGCCACGACCATAGGTGGCAGCAAGGTGCGTCCATCGGTACGTCGGCAGAGCATCCTCCTTGCGGACAGTTTCCTTAGCCTCTAACACACCACCGCCGACCTGCTGGCCGTTGACCTTGAAGATCGGCCGACCGTACGGGTCAACTCCTAACATATATCCTTCGACCTTCCATGGCCTGTACACATACGGGTCGCGATAGCCGTGCTTGTAATCCTCCGCGCAAATCGGCTCGCCTGCCGATTGATGGACAATACCGGCGTCATTCCACGGATAGGCGCCTAGGGCGACCCATGCCTCTAGCGTCAACTCATCCTTGACGGCCGGTGCCTTGTCCTTGGGCAATGTTACCTTCGAGAAATAGCCATCGAACGCCAGAGCCGTGCCGGAGACTCCCATTTTCCAAAGTGTTTTATTGCCAGCGACGGGACAGGCGGTCCCATGAACGGCTTCTATGGTTTCATCGCGGTTAGGTGAAAGTCCATCGTCGAACTTGAACCACGCCGCCGGTGTGCCAGCATCGGCTTTTCGCAGGGCGGCACCGGCAACGGCTAGAGCAAGCTTGCTCGCATGCGTCGGTTGGGTCAAGGAGAGTTCGGAGATTCCCTCGGCCGACAGGGCGAGCTCCTGAACCGTGACGTTCGCGGTGTCGTTGAAGTCGTCGAGTCGCGGCGTGCCAATGCGTATTTCCCGCCGCACTTTGCCATCCGGCGTAACGATAAATAGCTCGTGTATCTCCTCAGTCATCACAACACTGGCCGGATCCGGCACATGCCGCCAGTGAACAATGATCCGCTCGGGCCGGTCCTCGATCAGGCGGACGTAGGAACAAAGACACATGAGGTCCTCGCGAATCTCAGCCAGCGGCTTAAACGGATATTTGCCGCGGGCCGTCTGGAAGTACGGCAGATAACCGGTGGCCCGGCTGAACACAAGCTGCCTTCCCTCAGCGATGTTGACGACCAGGTCGGCGTACTTCCCCCAACGAATCTGCCCCGGCTTGGGCGGCCTGGGCGCTTCATCGGCCTTGTCCACTTGACTGCCGGCAAACGTCTTGGCGGCATTGACGGGGATTCTCCCGAGCGCTTCTGATGGAGGCGGCTGAGTGTAGTCGAGCTTCGTGTGATAGGCATAGAAATCTGCGGCCCGTACAGAACGAGCGAGAGCCGGAGCAAGCGCTGCAGCAAGCGCAATTCTTAATGAAAGCTTCAACCAAAATGGGTAGATAAAAACGGTTGTAGCAGCGTTTTTAACCACGAATTTCAGATTGAAGAGGGATGCACGGATCACTTCTGGACTCCCAGTTGCGGAATCTTCATCTCTTCCAGTGATACACTCAATGGAGGCCCAACCGGAATGAATGCACCGGCCGAGCGGTTGCTCATCGGGAAGTGACTCACCGCGACGGTCACCTTGCCACCTTTGAATTCATCGCGGAAATCAGTCCAGACATGCCCGCCGCGAGGTTTTCTTCCCTCTCTCCGCCAAGCGGCAACGCCGACCCTCGAGTCTGACAGAAGCTTGCCGTTGATATAGATAGCATAACCCTCACCCGAGTTGGCATGCACGCTGCCCGTGATCCTGATGCGGTAGCGGTAACCCTCCTTCAACGGCGGCAAATCAAAACTGCGGCGCATCAGCAACACGTCCCCTTTGAACCCCGTTTTGGGCTCACTTCGCTTGGCACTCTTGTACCAATCTGGGGTGGGGACCGGCGGTTCGTCACCTAGCACCCCGAACGGTGCCCCGCCGCTTTTCCAAGCGGCTTGCTTCACGTCAAAGTCCGGCGAAAACCACTTCTCCATGCCGGCCGGACAAGTCAGCTTGAGGTCACTGATCCCCTTCCCTTTCTCATCGGTAGATGGCAGATCAAAGCTATAGTAATCCCACAACATGCCATCGATATCTCCGCCGATAGGTTTCCAATCGTAGTCATGGATACCGGCCACACGGAAATATTCGGCAGCTTCGTCCAAGGTGTCATCTATATATGACGGCGTTCTTGCGGGCTTATCCCCCTTGAGCGCCTCCAACAATGACGGTTCATATCGCGGACTGGTCACGAATGCCACCAACGCGCCATCCAAAATAATCGGTTTGGCCGCCGCCAGCGAGGCGGCTTTCTGATCATCGGTCGGCCCTAGCTTCGCAGCATCGGCGGCCACCCTGGCGGCTGTCAACGCTTGCCTATCCGACGTCGAAATCTCCTCAGCCTTGCCGCCGAGCATGCGAACCATCTCCCGCCCCATGGTCTCGCCGACGAGCATGTATGTCTCGGCATTGCGGTTGTAGTGATAGTCCTGTTCGCGGGGTGACTCTCCGATTTCACGCCAGAAATCGCGGGTATCAACCGATGCCACCGTGCCTGAAAACTCCGAATGCTGTTTGGGATCGCCCACTGCCATCTGGGCTTCCCAGACGCCTTTCCACGGCCCGTCACCCAGTTGGTACCCATGGAATCCGACCGTTGCCACGACCACCGGCATCTTCCGCACCTGGAACTCCTTGCGAAGGTCGTTGATGAGGTTAACCAAATTTTTCTCATATTCTTCCTTTGTCGAACCGCTATCCTTATGTCCCTGAAACCAACCGAAGCCGGCAATCTCATAACCCTGCCCCTTGTAACCCGGTACGACCTTGTCGATCTTATCGAGGGTTTCATGAACCCCCTTGACCATCAAGCGGTACTCCAATCCTTCGTTTTCGTCAGCAGATTCCGCCCGGCCACTCGATGGCGGCCGGAAATCAAAACCCAATGAGCGGTTTCCTTGCGCCGTCTTGATCAGCAATACCTGCTCGTCATGATAGGTACCCATGACATAACCAAATCCGAGTTCCGGACCAATCGATTTTCCATTGTTCGATGTGGCGGAAAGTGGCGAACCCGCACCTTCAGGATGCAGACGGGCTTCCTTGTAAAACACGTCGTTGCGAATGGTCCATTTGCCAGCATCATCCACCAGATAAGGGAACTTATGGTCCTGCTTCGTCACCGTCTCGAGATCGCCCTTGCCCTCCAGGTCAACCTGCTCCAACCAGAACGCCGCTGAACCGCCCTTGAAGTACGTGATCGTGACCGGATACCGCTTGCCTGGGTCTAGGGCAACCTTGGCGAGCACCGGCTTGCCGCCCGGTTCCTTGCGGTACACCTCTTTGCCTTCGAGGAGAACGACATTGTGACTGCTGTCTTCAAATCCCGCATGAACGGTGTAGGTTCCGGCGGTCGGCACGTCAATGAATGCGCTAACAACCACTGTGTGGGGGCCATCCATCGCAGGCAGTTTTTCGGACGCCGTCCCCAAGGCCACTGTGGCAGTCTTGGCGGGTGCCAATCTGGTGCAATCCTCCTTGACGTCGAAAGCCCCCTTGATGAGTGAGACCTTCGCGCCTTTCGCGGCGTTCGCATCGGCCGATTGATAGATACCGTGAGCGGCGAGCCCGAAGCCACCGATCGGCATGACCCCGGGGATAATAGCCGGATCAGCCGAGAGAAAAACGCTCGGATAAAGTGGCCGGGCACCGCTGATATCCCCCATGCCGACCATGTTGGATTGCCCGGCAAGGATATATACCTTGACCGGCTTGGTGGCATCACCCGGCTTGCCGTCGGGCTTGGGCAAATTTACAGGAATGTCAATTGCCGCTGTGGCCTGAAGGACAAGCCCCGCCAGCGCTACCGCAGCGAACTTCCATGTTGATGTTCTGTGAGTCATGTTCATATTTTTCTACTAACTTGTCTTCACTGCCAGATGTCACAATGCCAAATTCAAGATTTTCACTTCACCGGCCTGAGCGTGAATTCCTTGACGGTCACCCCGCGACTTCCGTCTTGGAGCGTGAAGTGGATAACATTCTTGCCGCTGACCAGGGAGAGTTCTACCGGCTGGGTCAGCTGCCACTTGCCAACGGTGTAGGGCACCGCGATTTCAACCGCCTCTTTGGCATCGTTCGATGCAAACTGGAACTTCTGACCTTCTTGCACCGTCACCACCGAGGCAGTCAACGCGTACTTGCCGGCATGCGCAACATCCACTGCGTACTCGGCCGTGAAGCCACCACCGCAATGCAATTGCATACCTCCCCCGAAACTCTTCATGGCTAACACAGGTCCCTTTGCATGGCTGTTCGCCACTGCCGGAATCATGATGGCACCGTCCGGTCCGACGGCAACCATCCGGTCCGCCTCAGCCAACCTCGCCTGCTCAACCTTGTCCTTTTGCTTTAACTCATTGGCTTCGCCAAGTTCCTGACCCAGTGGCCCCAAGCCAATCGCCGAGGCCGCAATCGCAGCCGTTTGGTAATGCGCCATGCCGCTCCAGAAGCCGCCAGCCACGTGTTGGCGGTCATTGTATGCTTGCTCGTCAAGGGCGCGACTGATCCACTGCGCCCGCAGCACCTTCCAGTAATCCTGGTGCTTGGCCCGCGCCTGCGTCTCCAACAGAAAGTCTGACCCGCTGCGCGGAGTCTCATCCTTTTCCCACCAACTGTGCTGGAAACCCGCTCCGAGATTCACCACCCAGCCCTTAGGCGTCCAATGACTCAATGCCGCATGAGCGTGCTGGGTCACTCCCCAAGTCGGGATACCAAAACTGCGTAGCATAAACCGCCCAAAGAACGCGCGCCGGCCACACACCCCGCCGTCCTTGATGATATTCTGATAGCTCTGGAGCGACGGGAGATCATACTTTTGGTTTTGTGATCCATACTGGACATCCGTCCTGACGGACATGGAGTAGCGCCAGCCATAGTCCGGGTTATAGATATGGTCGGGCCGGTAGTTCCTGAGCATCTCGCGCCCCCACGCCAATATGGAATCCGGCGCGTCGCAATCGACGACTTTCCGATATTCCCAGACACTGAGGTTTCTAAAGACAGAATCCAACTCGCCATCGAGGCACGCCTTTTCATAATGCAGGTAGCGCTTCACCGGGTCAACAATGGCCGGCGCATTGACTTGGTCCTGAGGGTTGGATTGTGCGACCGGCACGGCATGTTCCAGACTGGTGGCCAGCGCCATGCGTTGAAAAGCCCCTTCGCTGGCCTTCGGGCTGGCATGTTGGATAGCCATGTATATCTCCATCGCCCGGCCGTACTTGCCGAACTTGGCACCGCCGGCTTCGAGCATCTGTTTCATCAAGGCGGGTTCAGCCAGAAGCTTTTCCACCAGAGCATCCTGCTCCTTCCCCTGTTGGGCGAACCCGGCCAATCCCTGCGGCGTCGCTTCAGCGAGCACGGCACACTTCACGAGTTTCGCGTCCAATTGATCACTCGATAGGAAAGGCTCAATTGCCGTCAGAATGCCAGTGGCCGCCGCTTGCTCGTCACTGCGTGCTCGGGCCAGGGCGGCCTGGGCTGCCTGATTCTCCTGGAGCACCCTCGGTTCGTCGATTTTCGCCTTGGCCACCGCCTCCTGAGACTTTTTGAGTTCGATGGCTCCTTGGTCTCCGTCCGCCTTCGCCTTGGCTAACTCTTCCTGCGCTGCCTGCCGGGCTGTCTCATCTTTCGCCTGCTTGATCTTCTCCTCAGCAGCGGCCACCGCCTTGGCCGCTTTGCTGACCCATCCTTTCCGATGCTCCAACAAACCCATTGGCTTCTGGTTGGCATCCAAGGCCGACTGCTTGGCGTTAGCCTCTGCCAAGGCCACCTTGGTTGCATCACGGGCCTTCTCCAAAGCGGTCCTGCTTTGCTCGCTGACATTCGGCAGGGCTTTGCCAACCTCTGCCTGCAAGGCATTGAGCAATTGGGCATATTTCGCAAGCAGTCTATCCCCGTCCGCAGTGAGCGAAGTCTCCGGCACGGCTTTATTTGCAGCCGCTCTCACATCCATAACACCTATTGGCATCACCACCAGTAGGCACCCCATAACCAACAGTCTGTTCGTTTTCATCATTTGACTTGTTCTAGGCAACGCCAATCCCAACCTTGCGCGGAGGGGACAGACCATCTCTCTGCACTCTTTGTCAAGGACTGTTTCCCCGCCAACCAACCCATCTACTGGGTTGGTCATCCTGCGGTTACGATGCAAAGTGAATGGAACACCATGGCCAGCATGACTGAGGCTAAACCGTGATTATCGAAGGAGGAAATCGGAACTACGGCCCCTCGTCCCTACGGCTTGCGGAGGTGCCTTACATAATCGGTTAGAGCCAGCACCTCACCGTCGCTAAGCACCTCATGGCCGGCCATGTCGGTGCCTGGCAGACCAAACTTGACCACCCGCGAGATACGCAACTCCAACGAGTCGGCACCGGCCGTCCATAAGAACGGCCCGGCCGCCAGATTGGCCGGCGGCTTTGATAGGACGGCCGCCAAGGGCCCGTCGCCCCGCCCGCCCTCACCGTGACACGCGCTGCACAACCTAGCAAACAAACGCAGCCCGTCGGCGGGTGTTCCGGCTGTCGCCGTTTTGCTAGGAAACCAATCCGCAGCCTTGCCGGCACAGGTATTGACCCATCCGATCGCCGTGCTTTGCAGATAGGCGATGAGTGCCTCGCCCCGGCCATCGGCGAAGAGCGGGGCATAGCTTGGCATCGGGGAACCGGGCACGAGTTGTTGAGGGTTGAGGAAATGCGCGTGCAGCCAGGCGGCCGAACGCCGCGCGCCCACCGTTGCCAAGTCTGGCCCTTGGCGGCGGTTACCGATGAGTACCGGCACTCCCGCCAGTGCCTCATCGACGGCCCTAGCCGCCCCCCACACCGCCTCATCCGGCGAGCCCGGCCGCACGTATTGCGAATGACAATGGATGCAGCCCTCCGCCAGATAGACCTGGCGCCCCCGCGCCGCCGCAGTTTGTGTCGGCGGCTTTCCGCGCCCAAACCCTACGGCAACTGTCACTGCGACGGCCGCGACAGCCATTAGGCTCCGGTTACGTTTAAAGTGGGTGAGCATAACCGCAGGTAAAGAGGGATTTTTATTGGAAAAAACCGCCACGCCGATGACCACCAACCCCGCCGCAACGACGAATATCGGCGGGACGCGGTTCAATGATTGGGCCATACCGATGCCATTGGCCGATGCCAACCAGCCGGCCACAGAAAACAGCCGCGCCGCTTGCCAGGCCGCCGACCGCGGCCCATCCGCCCCCGTAAACCACCCCGGCCACGCCACCAACGCCGTGGCATACAGCGACACCCCCGCCGGATACCCCCACCCGGCCAGGCTCCGGGTGGCCGCCACATCGACCGCCAGCGCGGCCACAGCCAAGAGTCCCCAAGCCACCACCGGCAAAACCCTCGCACCCGATCGAGCCAACCACCAACCCGCGCCCACCGCCACCGCGAAATGCACCCCCGCATTGCGCCATAGCAATCCATCGCCCCAGGTCCCGGCCTTGAGGTCGGGCACATGTTGGATGATAAAAAACGCCGCAGAATCCAACCAGACGAGGGCCGCAAACAAACCCAGAGCCCCCCACCATGAAAACACCGCGACGCGCCCGCTGCCGCGCCATGCCACGCCTTGCGGCACGGCCAGCAGGCCGACTCCGGCAAACCCCACCGCCACCCATGCTTGGCCCGCCGGCGTTTGCGTGAACACCCACGGCACGTTGCAACACCCGTATCCGAGCCCCGTGCCCAAGCCAACCCAGGCCACCCCGCACCACCCCGGCAACAACGCCGCCAAACTCACCGTTGCTACCCCGAGCGCCCCACCCGTAGCCACCGCCACCCCGAGCGCCCCCGCCATGCCGCCAACCCAAGGTGCCAGAGCCGCGCTCAGCCCCGCCACCCCGAGCGCCCAACGAACACCTGTAGGGGTCGCGCCGCACCACGCCGCCAAAAAGCCGCCAGCCACGCCCGCCGCAGCCATCGTCCCCAGCACCACGATCTCTGCAGCGCCACTCACACCGCCAATCCGCAACAATTCGACAAACGCAAATTGCGCGAAGATCAGAAAATGCCCGTACACCGCCGCAATAACCACCGCCGCCCGCAGCGCGGACCGATTCACCGCCGACCCTCCTCCCACCACCCGGCACGCAACACCACCATCTGCACCGCCGCCACCACCAGATCAGTTAGCGCCACCGTCAACCACGCCGCTTCCAGCGTGTGAGCGGCGAGCCGAGACATAACAAACACCGCCACCAACATGCGCAGCAGCGCCGTGATCTGCCACACCGCCCTACCGCGCCGCCACTCGCCCAGCGCCATCCCATAACTCAAGCCCACCCCTCCCACAAACGCCCCGATCCAACTCACAAACACCAACGCGTCGGCCGACGGTACGGCCATCCCCAGACTCTTCAATGCAAGCGCCGGCGCGAATACCAACAGCAAGCCGGTTAGAGCGTCCATCGAGCCCACCGATACACTCCAGATGACAAGAAATTTCCGCTTGTTCATGATTTTCTCCAATTTTTGAGCCACACCATAGAAGTCGCGAGCATCACTCCACCGCAGGCAGCACGCAAATGCAGACCGGCACTTCGCCACCCGGCAGGCAGCGTCATCCAGGAAAATTCCCCGCCCTCGCGCCAACCCATCGCCGCCAGCACCCCGATCATCACCCACACCGATCCATGCCACGCCGCCACCCAGCGCCAACTCCCCAGCGACCGTCCCCCCACCGCCACCAACACCAACGCGCAAAACGATGTGGTAAAACCCGCCATCGCCAGATGCGTGTGCCCGACCAAGGCTTGGGTGAATTTAATCCGATCTAACAAAACTGGTAGATACATCGTCACCCCGCTTATGACCAATAACGCCCACCACCCGAATACCGCCAAACGCCACCTGCGGGTGCCTGCCGGCCAGACAAACGCCGCCCAATCCCACGGCAGGAGCATTGCCCACGGCAACAGCAATAGCATCGCCCCGATCTGATGAAACTGCCAGTGCGTGCCGCCTATCCATTCCGCCGCCCCGAAAATCAGCCAGCAATTCGCCAGATACGTCCATACCCCCCAACCGGCCCGTCCATTGCCGGTGGCCGCTCCAGCCCGTGGCAGCAGCAGCAGCAAGACCACCACGACCAACGTCGATCCCAACAAACTCGCGCCACTCGGCCCGCCGGTGGTGACGTCCACTGGCGGATAGGCAGCGGGCGAAGCCGCGTGCACCAGTCCCGCAGGAACCGCCGCCAGAACAAACAATCCGTAGCGTGCCAGTGATTTTCGCTCCGCGCTCCAGCCTGCGGCCCGCTCGCGCCAGGCCACCACGAGCACCAGCCACAGCACGAGCATGGCAGCGACAAACCCCCACAAGGCACCGTCCTGCCAATCGAGAAAAACCTTGCCTGATGTCATGCCGGCGAGCCAATGCAGCACGCCAAGCGCCAGTGCAGCGCTCCAGGCCCACACCGCGGCGGGTGCCCAGGCCGCAGCCTTGCTACGATCCACCTCGTAGATATGTAGTAGCCAGGCGACCAGCGGCAAGGCTGTCCAGCCGTAGAGTTGGATGTTCAAATGAACTGGCACCAAGCGCCCATACGTCCACTCGCCCACTTGCAAGGCCGGCCACACCAACAGCAGCGCAAGGTACAGTCCCACCGCGTTGCCAACCACCAGCCACCCGAGCGCGTGGCATCCCGCCGTGCCCACCCCATCCCCAGCCGGCTTGGAGGTGCCGCCGTCCATCAGCGGTCTTCCCCTTCAATTGTTCCGTCGCGCATCCGCAGCCGGCGGTCACAGCGACGGGCCAATTCCATGTCATGGGTGGCGAGGATCATGGTGCGCCCGCGTTCCCTAACCAACTCCAACAAAAGCTCGAACACCTTCTCGCGGTTGCTCTCATCCAGCGCGCCGGTGGGCTCGTCGCACAGCAGCACTTGCGGGTCATTCATCAGTGAGCGTACCAAGGCACCGCGCTGGCGTTCGCCGCCGGAGAGTTCGCGCACCCGCTGGCCGAGCCGATGGCTCACACCGGTGGCCGCCGCCAATTCACGCAGCCGCTCCCATCCCTGTTGCTTGCCGCCTCCCGCAGCGATGACCGGCAACAGGCAGTTTTCCGCAAGCGTCAGGTCCGGCATCAAATGATGCAATTGAAACACATATCCGATGTGCTTGCGCAACAAGTCAACCCGCGTGGATTCCTCCACCACGTCGCGCCCCGCCACCCGCACCAAGCCCCGATCCACTTCTTCCAAGCCTGAGATGACATTGAGCAAGGTGGACTTGCCGCAACCCGAGGTCCCGCACAGGGCGATCACCTCGCCCTGCCTCACTTCCAGACTCACGCCCTTGAGCACTTCAATGCGCCCGCCATCAAAACTTTTCCATACATCCGTTACCGTCACCTGGGTTATCATATTGTTAGGAAAATTTCACTCAAAGCGCAATGCCTGCGCTGGCTTGAGCCGTGCGGCGTACCATGCCGGATACATCGCTCCGAGCAGCGCGGTGATCGCCGAGAGGCCGCTGGCACCAGCGATCTCGGCCCAGCCGAGGCTCGGCTCGATATACCCCTGCAATTGCGGGACCGCCCGCAAGCCGCACAACAGCGCCCAACTTAGCAGCCAACCCGCCACAGTGCCCATCGCGCAAATCAACAGGCTTTCGCCAAAGATCATGCGCGCCACCTGGCCACGGGAAAACCCGCAGACCCGCGCTATAGCTAACTCCTTGATCCGGCCAAACACCGACAAAATCATCGTGTTGGTGACACTTAAGCCGCCTAACAAAAAAGCGCAGCCGCCGACTACCCACGCCGTTACCTTGATGATTTGAAACTGAACATAGCTGCGACTGAACT
>CAIQXC010000300.1 GCA_903875675.1 Akkermansiaceae bacterium | reverse complement strand
TTCCAGAATGCGAGGCATGGCTTGATTGCGGGGCGTTGCGGCTCTCCGCAGCGCACTTGCCGCGGAACACGCCCAGTCGTAACCGTCCCACGACGAATTGAAAACCGCAAATCAAAAAATCCACTCCCCCCCCCAGCCAAGCCCCACCCTCACCCAACAATGGAAGAAAATTTCAAAAAAAACTTGACGCTGTCCCGTTAGGCATTTTCATTCTCCTCGCTCACGGCGTGCCGGCGATGCCCTATCATGGGTGGATTATAGCCTCATTCCAGAGCCCATTGTTTTTTTCTCCCCACTCCATGCCCAATTCCATCGCTCCCGTTACTCCCTCCGTCGACACTCCCCATACCGATGACTTTCGAATCGATCCGCCGCTCCAATCCGTTGAGCAGGCGAAAACCCGGGCGGTTCTTGCGGACGCGCTGGAAGAGGCACAGTCTTTCCCGCTTACCCTTGGTGATGGCGCTGATGAATCGGCTGCCCATGCCATTCCTCTCGAACCTGACGCCCACCCTGTGAATACCTCTCCCGACCTCACCGCGCCATCGCCAGAAGCCGACACATCGCCACCCGTCCCCAGTGACGATTCGACCCAGGCGGTCAGCCCGACCAGCAAGCTCGCTGCGACCAAGCCATCTGCGCCACCCAAAAAACCGGCTCCACCCAGCAAGGCCGCAGCCACGCCCGCCAGAAGCCACAAAGCTGCCTCTCCCAAAAAGCCTGTACCTGCCCCCGCAAAACCTACGGCTCCCTCCAAACCCGTGGCTCCTTCCAAGCCCCCGGCTAAGGATGCCAAACAGGCACCTGCTCAAGCCAAACGCCGCATCGATACCCCGGAAATTCAGGAGAAAATCCGCGAGCTCATCAAGCTAGCCAAGGAACAGGATTATCTCACTTACGATGATATTAATGAGATTTTGCCTAACGACCTAGTCGATCCGGAAGACGTCGAGGCCATCATGGATCGCCTCCGGCAGATGGAGTTTGACGTCATCGATGCCTCCGAGGTGGATCGCTACAAGGACAAGAAACGCGATGAGACGGATGGGGATGATGACGATTCCAAGGGTGACCAAAAGCTTGATATCCTTGACGACCCGGTGCGGATGTATCTCAAGCAGATGGGCCAGGTGGCGCTGCTGACTCGGGAGCAGGAAGTGGAGATATCCAAACGCATCGAGGATGCCGAAACCGAAGTGGCGCGCCATCTGAATCTGTTCGGGTTCGTGGCCGATTCCTATATCGAACTCGCCGACAAGCTCATCAAGGGCAAGGAGCGCTTCGACCGCGTCATCCTCGACAAGAAAATTGAGTCACGCGAACGCTATATGAAGGGTCTGCCCAAGCTGTGCGAACACCTCAAACAACTGCATCAGGAAAACGACGAATACTTCCGACAGCTATCGACCAAGGCCCCGCGAGGCAGAAAGAAGCTTGAAGAAGAGTTTGAAAAAAACAACCAGACGCTCAATCGCCACTACACCCGTTTCTATTACAAACAGAAAGTTATCGAAGACTTCTGTGAGCAAGTGGATGACTACCAGCAAAAGTTTTGGAAGTACAACCGCAGGGTTGAGGCTGATGCCAATGACAAGGAGTTTGTCACGAAATTGCGTGAACTCCAACAACGCTCGTGGCACACCACAGAGTCCTTCAACGAAGCCTATAAACTGCTCCGCCACTGGCTCAAGGAAGCCCTCCGCGCCAAAACAGAAATGGTCGAGGCCAACCTCCGCTTGGTCATTTCCATCGCTAAAAAATACACCAACCGCGGCCTCTCGTTCCTCGACCTCATCCAGGAAGGCAACATGGGCCTGATGAAAGCTGTCGAAAAATTCGAGTATCGCCGCGGCTACAAGTTTTCCACCTATGCCACCTGGTGGATCCGCCAAGCGATCACCCGTTCCATTGCCGACCAGGCCCGCACCATCCGCATTCCGGTGCACATGATCGAGACGATCAACAAGCTGATGCGGGTGCAAAAACAGTTAGTTCAGGAATATGGCCGCGAGCCCTCGCCCGAGGAAATCGCCGAGGAAATCCACCTGCCCGTCGAACGCGTCCGTGCCGTGTTAAAGATGGCCCAACAACCGATCTCGCTCCAAGCGCCCGTCGGAGATTCCGACGACACCTCGTTCGGCGACTTCATCGAAGACAAATCCGCCGATAACCCGATGGAAGAGGCCGGCTTCTCGATGCTCAAGGATAAGATCAAGGATGTGTTGGACACTCTCACCGAACGCGAACGCGAGGTGCTCGAACAACGCTTCGGCCTCAAGGATGGCTACAGCCGCACCCTCGAGGAAGTCGGCCGCCAATTCCAAGTGACGCGTGAGCGCATCCGCCAGATCGAGGCCAAGGCCCTGCGTAAAATGCGCCACCCCACGCGTATCCGCAAACTCGAAGGATTCATCGAGCTGCCCGGCGCTTGAGATGGAGTTGTAGCGTCGGTCTGTGACCGACGAGTGCTTATTTTTACCACTTTTTAATGGTGGTGTTCTTGACACGGTGGTGGTCTGTCCGCTGACGACGATGCTGCGGCCGCTCTGGCGCACGCTGCCGTCGAGGTTCAGCCCTGTCCGGCCGCTTTTTGTACAGGCCAAGGTCTGTAGCTTTACGAAAAGAAAGCGGCCCGACTGATCATCCTCCAAGGAAAACCCAATAAGTTGAATGATATTCATGGGGAACGGCGGCCTTTATTGAAGTGGATGTTCTACGCGCAGTGGCGGAAAACGCAAGGGCCACGCCAAATATCCATTGCATCGAGCACCAGGCCAGCCAAGCCTCAAAGTGCCGCCTTGGTCGACAGCGTACGGCTTTACGCTGCGATGCGGTGACGCCAATTGGCACCACGTCTCCCACTGGCGGCTTGTCATTAGGCGGCAGTTCCCCATGATCTTCCCCGCCATGAGAAACCGCCCGGTTGCCGACGAGGAGCCCGACCTGCACCAACTTCTTGAAGGTGACCAACGGCTCGTCGAGCGCCAGCAGCGAGTCGAGAAAAGCTGCAGCCAATTTGCAACGGCGATGAATGAAGAGGCGCGCACGTTGCCCTCAATTTTCTGGAGCCTGAACACGATGATTCTTTGCTGAAGGCAAAGTAAATCCTTGCCCACTGGGGTGACCTATCCGCAATCTACCCGGGCCCAGATCGCGAACGAAAGCAGGCCGCGCATTCATGGCAACTGCTGCTTTCTCCCTCCGGTCCGGTCACCGGTTCAACCAACGGTCTTCACCTGAAAAGCAGTTCCCTTGCAAACAAACGCATGAATTCAAAGTCAAGTTTCTCGTTGATTGCCTGCCTGGCTATCTCTGTCATCGCGGGCCGGGCTGCCGAGCCGTCTAACATTATTTTCGACACCGACATGGGTGGCGATTGTGATGATGTCGGAGCCCTGTTCATCCTGCATGGGGCGGTCGAGCGGGGAGAGGCGAAACTGCTCGCCACCATGGGCTGCGTGTCATCTGACACCATCGCCCCGGCCCTTGATGCCATCAACACCTGGTTCGGTCGTCCAGAGATCCCCGTTGGCACGCTCAAGGATCCGGGTTTCAAGGATGGCAAATGCTATACCGACGAGATCGCCCGCTGCTTCCCGCACCGCTTTCCAAGCGGCAAGGACTATCCGGACGCCGTCGCACTCTACCGCCGGATTCTGGCCAATCAGCCCGACCAGAGCGTGATCGTGGTGGCAGTCGGACCGCTGCGCAATCTGGCCAACCTGCTCAAGTCGCCCGCAGATGCCGCCAGTCGGCTGGAAGGAGTGGCGCTGGTCAAGCGCAAGGTCAGGAAGCTGGAAGTGATGGGCGGGAAATACCCACCGTTCGAGAGCAAGAACGACAAGGATTTGGAATACAACTTCATGGTAGACGCGCCATCCACCGCCCTGGTCTGCGCCAGCTGGCCGACGCCCGTGCTCTTCAATGGGGAAGGCGGTTCCACTTGTTCCGGTCGCCGCGTCAGCTATGAGATGCCCGAGCACAACCCGCTTACCATGGCCTATGCCAACTATCCCTCAGTGGGTTTTGCCGGGGACCGGCTGAGCTGGGACCCCGTTTCCTGTCTGGTGAGCGTGAGGGGGGCCGCGCCATGGTACCAGGTTGTCAGCGGCGGTTCCAATTTGGCCGACGCCAAGACCGGAATGAACCAATGGCAACCGGATCAGGATCGCTGCCATTCCTATCTGGTGCTGGATCAGAAACGCCCGAAGCGCGAGGTCGAGACGGCGCTCGAGGACTTGATGACAGCCAGCAAAGGGCATCCGACGAACCTGAAATTCAACACCGCGTATTATGGGAGGGCCGGGACCTGCCAGTTCACCAGCAGGGGCGAGGCGGAACCCGGCAGCGGCGCAAGCAAGGCGTTCGACGGGGATGACAAGACCGCTTGGCTGGACAAGGCGGCTGTGAGTTGGATCCAGTGCCAGTATGGCGAGGGCCGGAAATATCCGGTCACCTCGTACAACATCGTCGCCAACGACAGCCAGCGCCTGCCGCGCACGCTGGAATTATCCGGCTCGAATGACGGGGGCGCCACATGGACGGTCTTGGACCAGCAGGAAACCCCAGGGTTCACCGCAGCAGCGCCACGCCGCGAATTTTCCGTCGCCAAACCGGCCAAGTGGAACATCTATCGCCTCAGCATGACCGCAGCTCATGAGAACGAAGGCATCCAGCTTGCAAGCATCGAATTGAATCAAGCGATTCATTGTCGGCCCGGGGTTGCTGTCGCCAGCGTGACGCTTGACCAGCGTGCTCTCACATTGCCAGCCAACTGCCGGGCCACTCTCAACGCATCCCTCGCCCCCTCGGAAACCTTTGACCGAAGCGTTTCTTGGGTCAGCAGTGATCCGACCATCGCCGATGTGCGCGCCATCGGCGAGCAGTGCGGCATCGTGGTGGGCAGGAAACCAGGCTCCTGCACGGTCAAGGCCACCATCAACCATATCACCCAGACCTGCGCGGTGACTGTGACGCCTTCCACGCTGCCCCCAGGCTGGAGCTATGATGAACTCAGCTCGCCGCCTATCCCGGGCGATGTTAGATTATCAACCGGTAAGATCACCCTCACCGGTTGCGGCCATGCGATGACCTCGTGGTGGGAGCGGGTCAGCGACCAAGGGGTGTTCGTCAACAAAGCCATGACAGGTGACGGGGAAATCTCTGCCCGTCTAACCAGCCTGGCCCCGAACGTCGGTGGCCCCAATGCCTACCCGTGGGATAACCGCCCCCCAAGCGCTGCCGGCCTGATGATCCGAGAATCGCTGACTGAGCGTTGTGGCCGTTATCTTCTGGTCCAAATCGAGGCCACCGGCAATCTCGTCTGCCGTTGGCGCGACAAGACCGGCGACCAGGACGATAACAGCAAAAAGGACCTCGGAAAAGCAACCTTGCCGCTCCACCTCAAACTTGTCCAAAAGGGCAAGCAAGTCCATGTCTTCACCTCCACCGACGGCCAATACTGGGGCGATCCGAAACTCTCCAGAGACACCTCCTTCGACGCAAAGAGCCGCGGCGGTCTCTTCGTCTGCTCCGGCAATACCTTCGCCACCAGCACGGCGGAATTCGATTCGCTCAAGGTGACAGAATAACAAAAACCGCGTTCCCCCCATACCATGCTCCACTGCTGTTTTTGGGGGTGAATCTCGGAGCGAATCGTAGGAAGGAATGAGACAAATTGGACCTTCTTGGCACTTGCCAATCATACTTGACTGGGTACGACATAGGTGGCGAATCTGCTTTATAATTCTTGCCTGCCATGACCAGCGACGATCTATTTCACTCACTGACCCCTCGCAACCCCAGTATCCTCAAAGGCATGAAAACTCCGACAGAAATGGCAAGAGACGCGCTTGCTCAAGCCGACGCGCTGGTCATCACGGCCGGCGCGGGCATGGGAGTGGATTCGGGTTTGCCGGACTTCCGCGGAAGAGAAGGTTTCTGGCGGCACTATCCACCCTTTGCCAAACTCGGACTTTCCTTTGAAATGGTAGCAGATCCAAGATGGTTCACCGAAGACCCGCGCCTGGCCTGGGGATTTTATGGCCATCGTCTCAACCTCTATCGGAACGCAACCCCTCACCGCGGTTTCCAGATTCTCCTAAAGGCAGCCAACCGGATGCAGGCCGGGTATTATGTGGTCACCTCGAATGTTGACGGACAGTTTGAAAAGGCTGGTTTTGACACCTCACGAATCCACGAAATTCATGGTTCGATCCATTACTTGCAATGTTCAACACCCTGTCACCAGAATATCTGGTCTGCCGACCAACTGCATATCGAAGTGAGTTCCGAGGACTTCCGCGCCACCTCCACACTGCCCGTCTGTCCACGATGTGGCGTCACCTCCAGGCCGAACATTCTGATGTTCAGCGAATGGGCATGGATGAGTCATAACTCAGACCATCAGCAAAGCGCATTCAGAACATGGCTTGGTTCCCTGCACGCAAGACGACTTGTTGTCATCGAATGCGGAGCTGGCACCGCTATTCCAAGTATTCGCTCGATCACATGCCAGGTGACACGGCAATTCAATGGCACGTTGATCCGCATCAATCCCCGTGAATACGATGTGCCTCCCGGACAAATTGCCCTTCCCTGCGGTGCATTAGACGGTATTTCACAACTCATCTAAAAAATCTCCTGATGCACGAAGACTGTTTCTCAAGACTATTTCTGCGGCCCCGTATCCCTGTGGTGCCCAGCACACTATCAATCGTGATTGCGTGGTGCTTTGTTATTTATTCTCAGGCGGCCCAGTGCATGGCTGCCGCCGGAGCACCGTCCTCGCCAGTCGCGTCGGGAGTGGGCAACTATCATTTTGACAAGACAATGACGCGCGAGGTATTGGAGAATTACCTATCTCGATCCATTTCGATGGAAGGTGTTTTCAATGGCCGGGGCGACCTTGATGATAACATTCGAATGATTAAGAGTATCGGAGCAAAGTATATTGGGAGAAGCCTCTGCCTGTGGAATGGCGAGGCGAATTTCATGGGGAATATTGAACGGGCGAAGCAACAGGTTGCCAAAGCCCTGGCTGCTGATGCGGAGTTGATTCTCGAAGCCTGCGTTTTTGAAACCGTCAGCCCGGGCGTGGAGCAGATCCCCATTCCTGATTGGGTATTCACCGCATTGAGTCAGCCGGTGGAGAAGCGGAATTTCAACTACACCCCCATGATCTATGCCGCGCCAGAGCAGCGCCGTCCGATGGGCCGCAACGCGCAGGTTCCCGACGAAAGTCGCATCGAGACCCAGCTTTGGTTCTTTTATCAGGCGGCGACTTACTCTCCAACTCTATCCGCCCACCCGGCGGTTGCTGCTCGCACTGAATGGTTGCCCGGCTGCAACATGCGTTAGGGCGTATAAAGTCGCTTCGCTGGCAAACCCATTCCCTCGCCGCTGCGCCCAGCGGATGCTAGCGTCCACGCCATGACCATCAGCCCGGCAATCAACAGGTAGTCATCCTCCGGATCGCTGAACTCACCCACACCTCAGAATGCAGGGCTCAATGGGGCTTGAGAATCGGAGATGTTCGAAAAAGTTCGGACTTGCAGACAAATTGGCTTTCTCAAAGCGCTGATCCTGTGTCGCGACACATTAGGCGGTCCGACTGAGATGCCCCCAAGGTTAATGGGTTTTCCTTGGAGGATGATCAGTCGGGCCGCTTTCTTTTCGTAAAGCGACCATGGCTCCGGTCATGGCGAAAACCTCAGGGGGAAACCGGGGGGAATCGGGATTGACACCAGGCTGAGGAATCGCGATACCTGCCACCGTCAATCCGACCCAATCCAATCCATGAGAAAGTTCACGCTGCCAGTTTTATTTTCCCTCGTCGTTGCGGTTTGCAACGCGGGCGAACCTTATCATTTCATCAAGGAGATTCCCGTCAGCGGCGACGATGGATGGGATTACCTGTCGGTGGATTCGGTGGCGCAGCGGCTTTACGTTTCGCACGGAACGAAAGTCGTCGTGATTGATTTGAACAAAGATGCGGTCGTCGGTGAGATTGCCGATACGCCCGGTGTTCACGGTATGGCCATCGCAGCGGAATTGAATCGCGGCTTCACCAGCAACGGCCGGGAAAACAAGGCGGGCATCGTAGATTTAAAAACGTTGCAGACGATTTCCAAAGTGCCCACCGGCGATAACCCTGACGCAATGTTGTATGAGCCGGGGCGGCAGGAAGTTTACATGTTTAATGGTCGCGGTGAATCTGCCACGGTCATCGACGCGAAGTCTGGCAAGGTTGTCGCCACCATACCACTCGGCGGCAAGCCCGAATTCGCGCAGGCAGATTCCAAGACTGGCCTTGTGTTTTGCAATCTTGAAGACAAGAACGAACTCCTCTCCATTGATATCAGCAAGCACGAGGTGGTGAAGCGCTGGCCGATCACCCCGGGCGAAGGTGCCTCCGGTTTGGCGTTGGACGGGAAAAACCACCGCCTGTTCCTCGGCTGCGGCGGCAGCAAGACGATGGTGATGATGGACAGCAACAGCGGCAGGGTTCTCGCGAGCGTACCGATTGGCGAGGGCGTGGATGCGAACGCCTATGATCCGGGAACACAATTGGCGTTTGCTTCCTGCGGCGACGGCACGACTACCATTGCCCGTGTGGACGGCGACAAATTGGCCGTCGTGCAAACATTGAAGACGGAACCGGGTTCGCGGACAATGGCGTTAGATCCGGCGACCCATAAGATCTATCTGGCTGCGGCGAAGTTCGATGCCCCGGCAGCAGGTCAACGTCGTGGCAAGATGCAGCCGGGCAGTTTCAGAATCTTGATTTACGGCACTGAACACAAGTGAGGACATTTCATCTATTGATGACAAGATGATCTACTATGTCAGCGGCGAAAACATTGTAGCCGAGCCCTGCAAGCGAGCGACTGCGGCCCTTCTCATATTCTCCGAGTCCAGTCCATTGGTGGACGACAAGGATGGCGGGGCGCTTGCCGGTCACCGCGTCATCGTAAACATGGAAGCCTTCCAGGGGCGCCCCCCCTTGCTTATAGGTGACGGCTTTTTCCACCAGTTCGGCATAGGTACCGGTGACGAGGAACGCGGAGAAAAGCAGGGTGCTGAACGATTTCATGGTGCCTGATTAGAATCCCGAAACCATTTCCCGTCAACCCCGCGTCGCCCCACTTTCAATTTGACCCAGCACCCCGCCCTGTGCATTCGTTTCCGAGGCAGACGAACCCGTATATGAAGCAAAGAACACTCGAAATGATGAGTGCCGCCGATGGGCAACAGCTACGAAGGCATTTCCGTTCGGGCAGGGCGGTTGCGGTTGGGTTCATGACCTATCTGCTCATCGCCTATCTTGTCATGCCGCGACTCGATCACTGGAACGCCAGTCGGCATCCGGATCTAGTGGATGGAGAGCACATCACGCAGACCAGCAGCGGCATTCCCGGCGACCCTCTCAACATCACTGTGGTCGGTAGCGAGGAAGATGTCATTCGCGCCCTGCATGCGGCGGGTTGGGAGCCGGCCGATCCACTGAGTTTCAAAAGCAGCGTGCGCATTGCCGCGGATACCGTCTTCAAAAAGCCCGATCCCAACGCCCCGGTGAGCAGCCTCTATCTATATGGCCGCAAGCAAGATCTCGCTTATGAAAGAGCCGTCGGCCACAGCCCGCGCGAACGTCACCATGTCAGGTTCTGGCGCTCCGATCAAACCGACGATGGCCGCCCGGTTTGGATGGGCGCGGCGACCCACGATATCGGGGTGGAACTCAGCCGAACCACTGCTCAAGTGACTCATCGCATCGCTGCCGACGTCGATAAGGAGCGCGATCTGCTGCTTGCGGATCTAACTAAATCAAGCGCTCTTCTCACCACGCGCTGGATCGAAGGCTTTCACAAGGTCCTGCAAGGCCGCAACGGTGGTGGCGACCCGTGGCACACCGATGGCCGACTGCCCGTCGTGACTCTTTCTAACTGATCTTTCAGCCTTTGCTGTTGTGGGATTCACGAACCTCAATCCTTCCGGAAATCTTACGATTACCCCCAGCTCCGTGCCAGCAAATCCCGGAGTCGCTGCGGATCGGTGGCCGAGGTTTTTGCCACGAAGCCGCGGGCGTGGGTGAAGTGCACATCATCAAACGCGCCGATTTTGGTGAAGTCCAGTCCCGGGTGGTCATTGTGACGGGACAGTCCGAAGCCCGACCCCCGGCGGTCTGGGTAGACCAAGCCGACCACCTTGTCTCCGGCGGGATGGCTGTTGATGAAACGAGCGAGCCCCGAGGATGGCTCCTCCGGCAGCGGATCGGTGTGGGGCAGGTACAACACATGGAACGGCCCCGAGGCGGATTTGATCTCCCAGAACTCGCCGACCTCAGCGATGAAATCCAGCCGCTGCCTGAGGTTTCTCAAGTAGTTGAGCAGGTCCTCGCCAATCCAGCGCATCACTTCCCAAAAGGAATCTCCCGGTTCCAGTCGGGTGATGGAGGCAAAGCGCCTCAGCAGGGTGACATCAATGGGTGAGTTGAGTTTGGCCAGGGTGTCGCGCTCAATACCAAGCCCAGAACTCAGGGTTCGACCTCAAAAGCGCCACGAGGTCGAGCAAGCTCAATTCCGTGAAATGCGAGGACTGGTTCCATCGCCCGATGGGGTCAGTCCTCCTGAGTAACTCATTGTAAGTTATTGAATAGGAACGAGTTGGAAGCCATGCTTTTCGGCTA
>CAIQXC010000299.1 GCA_903875675.1 Akkermansiaceae bacterium | reverse complement strand
TCTTCAAGTGTGCCTCCCCTTCGAGAAGTACAGCTGCCAATTCCAGCAATACCGCCATACCGGCGTCTGAACAATACATCCCGGACTCCGCCCGAGGAGGAAATATCTCCGCCAATTCTCCGCAAAATCCTCTCACCAAATTGATGATAGGTCCACCGTCTCGTTCGGAAAGAAAGTCATCCCAATCCCATGGGCTGTCCATGTTACCCGATACGAAGCGATTAATAATATCACTTGCCTGTTTTGTGTTCATTAGAAGTCGAGGTGGCGAAAGAAGTCGATCACTCGTTTCACTGGTCCTTTTGCAAAATTCTTTGTAGATCCGATAGCAATTCTAAAAACATCCTTTCCCTTTGCTCCGCACTGTTTCCATCTCCAGCCAACTCTGACATAGTCATTACTATTCAGCAATCCTGTTGTGCCATACCGCGCCCTCCCAAACAGGTAGCTAGATCTTCCAGCCAAAGCCGTGCCTGCAATTTTGCTTCCGGCTCCAGCCGCCTTAAACACTCCGGTGCCGGTCAAACAAAGTGCCGCACATTGCGTGATTTCTCCGCAAATCTGTGAACCCTTTGCCCCCTCATCATTAGGATTATAGTAGCCAGCGTCGGCATACGGATTCCAAAATGGAATAATCCCGTCAATCGTCGCAGCAGCTCCCTTGTTGAGGTCTGCGCCGAGAGTGGAGGCTTCTTCTTGGTCCCAGACTAAGGTTGGATCGCCCCAGCACAGCCCATTCCAACCGTATATTTGGATTCCCCACAAACCTGATGGGTCAAAAGAATCCAATGGCCTAGAACGAACATATTCATATCGATTTGGACCATCACGGCCAAGTTCTCCAGCGGGATCCGCGGAAAGCCACCTTCCCAACACCGGATCGTAGGCTCGGAAGCGTGTAACGACGAGTTCTGTTTGGCCTGCGGCGAGACTGGACAGGGTGATGTGGCCCGTGAAGCCAAGGTCGCAGGCGGTGTAGCCGCTCGCCTCGTGGCGAGTGATGCGCTCGCCATACGGAGTGTAGTCGTAACGGGCCACCAAGGTACCATCGGAGGCGAGAACCTCGCGCACGCTGCCGAGGTGATCGCGGCAGTAATGATAGCTCTGCCACGCGGAGCCGTCCCACCGTTGTTCGCCGTTCGAAAAATAGCGACGGTCGGTTGTGGCGTCGTCGGGATTGGTGCCGGTGCTACGTTCTAAGAGAGAAATGCCGTCGTATAGATAGAAGTGGTGAGTGGTGACGGACTCAGCATCGGTTTCGATGTGCTCGGCGCGCTGTCCGAGGGCGTTGTATTTGAACTCTGTGGTCACCCCGGCGGCCCAGGTGACCATTTTGAGACGGCTGAGGGAGTCCCACGTGTAGGTTCTTACGCCGTCGTCCGTCAGATTCCCATCGTAGTCGTATGTGAATTCGCGGGCGTCTTGCGGGTCGGTAGCTACGGTGTAGTGGTAACTTGATCGGTTGCCCGATGCATCGGCGGCTTCGACCGCGACGGCACTTATTCCCGAGGGCAGATTGAGTTCGGCCTCGAAGCGGTTGCCGGGCAACATTCGGGCGGGATGTTCTCCGGTGCCGGCGAACCCGACGCTGACCCGTCCCGGTTCGCTCAGCGTCCCTGCTACCCGTGTGAGTCCGCCGCCGCCGATAGCGGTGATTTGGTTCATGTTGTTATGGGTGGCGCTCGTTGCGCTTGCGGCACTTTCCGCCACGCCGCTGTGCATGCTAGAATAGCGATTCCCGGCAGCGTCATTGCCATAGGTCCAACCTCCGCGAACGGCTCCGGAAAGGGCCTTTTCAACGACCCCGGTTAGTTGACTAGCGAAGTCATGGGTCATCGTCCACTCGTATTCATGCGTGGTGCCGGGATTGGCAAGCGGCGCGCTCCGTGTCCATGTCTCGATGCGCCCAAGCGAGTCATAGGTATAGTCATGGCGGGCGATCTCCTGCGTGCTCTTTATCGAGAGGATGTTCTTGAGGGCATGGCCAAGGTTCTCACCAAAGTATTCAAATGCGGTGTTGAATCCGCCGGAATGGGTGACGGTGGTGAGCATGTCGAACAGACCGGCATAGC
>CAIQXC010000298.1 GCA_903875675.1 Akkermansiaceae bacterium | reverse complement strand
CCCACCACACAGTAGCGGCCGTTGCCATGGCGTGCGAGTTCTGCTAACAATTGGTCGTTGAGGTTGGTGGTGCCGATCCCTGCGATATCAAAGGCCAGGCCTTTCTGGCGCATCGCGGTCACCTTGTCGGCGAGCCGCGACGGGTCGGCATCGCCGAGGTTGGCCGCGCCGTCGGTGAACAACACGATCCGGTTCTGGGCTCCGGCCGTCTGATGGCGCAGCGCCATCTGCTCGCCCAATTTCATCGCCTCTTCCAAATTGGTGCCGCCCTCGCTGGCCGCCTGGTTGACCAACTCACTGAGTTTTGCACCTTGGTCGCCAGCGAGCCCGTCAGCTAACAATCTCGGACTGCGCGAAAAACCGATCACCGTCACCAAATCGTTCTTGGTTAGTAGTCCGGCGAGTTGCTTCAAGGCCAGTGCCATCGCGGCACGGCGGTCGTCACGGGCCATCGAGCCGCTTTGATCGACTAACAAGGTGAGGCGCAGCGGTTGGGTGGCGCTGCGTCCTGCGGCACCGGTGCGCACAGCCACTCTAACCAAGTTTCGGCCTGGAATGACCGGGTGGGCCGCCTGCTCGACGCGGCCGGCCACCGCCTCGTTAGGGCCGGGTGCCGGGTCGCCGTAATCCACCGCATTGTAAAACTGTTCGACCTTGATCAATGATGGTTCCGGTCGTTCGCCGCGTGCCATAGACGCTTGGGTCATCTTGAACGATATGTCGCTGATGCTCAGAGAGAACGTCGAGTAGGGAACATCGGCGGCAGTGGCTTCCGACGCGACGTCGGCCACCACTTTTTGGCGTGCCGCTTCATTGTCAGGGTTCCACTCGACGGCCTTGCCGAGCCATTCCTTGGCCTCGTCATTTTTGCCGTCCTTGATGGCATCGTTGGCCAGCGCGACCGCCACATCACCGAGGGATTTGCGAAGAAACTCGCGCCGATCCTTGGTGGCCGGGGCATCGGGCAGCAGCTCGAGGCCCTTCGCATAGTTATCATACGCCTGTTGGTAGTTGTTCTTGGCATAGGCATCCCGGGCTTCGACAAGATATCTATCGGAATCCACCTGCGCCGTTTGGAGACGGCTCTTTTTAAGCTGCACAAGGTCGGACAAATCAGCGGACTTTTGCCCATCGGCGGATATCTTATCCTGGCGGGGTGCAACCGGCTTGAGTATTCCGTTAGTGACGATTGCGTCACCGGCCTGGGCGTGTTTCTCGGGAAAGGCCAATTCCTTACCCGCCACTTCCGCATCATGAATGGCGGGCAGCATCGCCGCAGACATCGTTGCTGCGGGCGGCGCTGCTACGGACTCCGTTGCTGCGGGCGTCGTTGCCGCAGCCTTCGCCTTGCCGTCAAACTCACGGATGATCTCAGAGGTGGATTTGGCCTCCGCAGTCTTGCCTGGCGCTTCGGCTAGTTCTTCAGCCAGCGCCTGCCCTTGCTGGCCCATATCCACTTCCTCGGGCGACCTGGAGCGCGATGCATCATTCGCCTTGTCCCGATTTGCCAGGCGTCCATCTCGATCAGTATCCTTGGCGGCAAAAAGTTTCCCAACAAGCGGCAAATCGCCCAAGGTGGGAATGGCATCATTTTTTTCGCCGGCGCTGGCCGGCTTGGCGGATTCGGGCACGACTTGAAGCGCGTCTTTCGAGTCGCTCAGCATCAGGCGGCTCTCGCTGCGGTGCTTGCCCCCGGCATCCTTGGTGGCATCGGAGGGGCCACCCGCGATGTCTTTCTGCAAGCCCCAGGTGACAATCGCGGGGCTATTCGCGGGGGCTGGAGTTGGCGGCGCGGCGGGCGGTGGCGTGGCTGCTGCGGGCAACCCATTCCCATCTTGCGGGGATTGAATCGGCGACCCGTACTCCACGAATCCGGTAAAACCGGTGGGTGCCACCTCGTGCTTATCAGCTTTGTCCCCGCCTGAAAAGGCGTCAGCCATCGCGCCACTGCCTCGATCGGAATCCGCACCGGGCAAGTCGAAGTCCGCCTTGCTGGAGTAGTCGGTTGCGTAGCGGAAGCGGGTGCCGCTGCCGCTCCCAAAGCCATGAGCTGCGGCACCTGGACCGCCTAGCAGACCGCCCGCGCCTCCGCCACCTCCACCACCGAAACCGAGGCCTGCTCCGACGCCGCCCATTCCTCCGAGGCTGGTGAGCGGAGCCATCTCGCCGAAGCGTTCCCCCTGCTCGAGCTGCGGAGGCAGCTTGAAAGTTGAACGATCGCCATCGACGATGACCCTTTTGCCTCCGGTGACAGCCATCATTTTGTGGCGCTTGCCGGAACCCGGGGCGGCCTGTCCGTCAGCGGCTGACGTTTCCTCTTCCGCACTCAGGAACTCCCCGGTTGCCGGCTCCATCGGGCTTGCGGCGGCAGCTGCCGGCCGTTTGGTATTGGCCGCCAGGTCCGGCGGGCCCCCCAAGCTAGCGGATTCTCCAGAAGACTTCGCGGCACTGCGCTGGGCAACGTCCGTCTCACCGGGCTTTGTGGCGGACTCTGAGGCAGGCTTTGAGGCGGGTGCTGGTGTGGCGCGATTCAGGACGATCGGCGAAGGGGTGCCCTCGATAAGCTCAGGGGGCAAATCGGTCTTGAGCGGCACGAGATTGTCACTAGCCGCCGTGGCCTCAACTCGCTTGGTGGTGGTAGAGGCGGTCTTGAGCGGCACTTGATTGTCACTCGCCTTGGGACCAGCGGCCGGAGCACGACGAGCGAGAGACTCCGAACCATCCATTCCTCGGAACACCATTATCCGGGACTTGTCATCGTCCGGCATTTTACTGGCAATCTCTTCCCCGATCAATTTCAGCTTCATCTGCTGGAGCATCTCCTGCTCCGACTCAAACTCCCGCTTGGCATCCACATACTCCTGGGCGTCCAGCCCGCGCTTGATCGCATCACCGCGTTTCTCGTTCTTGCTGATCTGCGCCCGTTTGAAGCGGGCATCGGCCAGTTCGAGCTTGGCTTGCAAGGTGTCACGCAACGAGACGACGCCTTCATCGAGCTGCTTTTTCAACGACTCGGCGAGTTTCTCATGGGCTTGTAGCGTTGGATGCTGGTCGGCCAGGCCATCTATCTTCAATTGCTCCAACTTGGTTTTCTCGGCCAGGTATTTTGGATAGAGCGACTGAACCGTATTGTCGGGAAGGGCCAAGCCCGAGGCATAGGTCATGAGCTGGTCGCCATCGTATTTCAGCAAACCCTGGATGAGACCCTCCAACTGCGCCTTCTCACCTTCTAACTGATTAAAGGTGTCCATCGAGTTCTTGGCACCGCCGTCTCCATCCATGTCACCCGCCCGTTGATAGGAATCCTGGCCGTAATAGGTGATGCCCTTGGATCTGACAATATTGGCGAGTACTTTGCGACGTTCCTCGACGGCGTCCTCTTGGATTCGGATAGCCTTCTTGAGTTCCTCCAGCATCACCTCCGAATTCCCGGCGCTGGCCGCCTTGCGCTCATTCTTCGCCATGGCGGCATTCTTGTGCGCTGACAAGACGGAGATGGACCCGGACGAGAACAGCGCAGCCAGCCCGGCGACCAGAACCAAACAAGCGGCGATGGCCAGCAGGCCCTTGCGCCAAAGGTGGCTGCGGCTGCGTGCGGCGCGGGAATGATCCACGACATTCGGAGGTTCTTCCACGCCAAAGATTTCATCGAGCACCCGGCGCTTTTCCGGCGAAAGTTTGATAGAATGATCCGGCTCGGCCGTCTCAGCCTCGCTGAGCAAGCCGTGGAGGGCACGCATGCGGCGGCGGAACACCAGCAGTTCGGGGCGCTCGTCGCACAGGCGCTCGAGTTCAGTCGCCTCGAAGGCGGACGCATCCCCGAGCACCCAGGCCACAATCCGAGCCTCGATCGGCTCGTCGCCAATGGTAGCGAATGGAGGTTTTTGGGACATGAAAATAAATGTTATAGGTTAAGAATTATCGGGAAAGAGGCGCAACTGAGACGCATTGTAGCGGCGCTCTGTGAGCGCCGATGCGCATTGTAACGGCGCTCTGTGAGCGCCGCTGCGCATGAGATGGTGCCTGCTGAAAAGGGTGCTCATTGGCAATTCATGGGCATCGGCGGTCATAGACACGCCGCTGCAATGCGACAGCTCTTCTTGCCCGGTTCCTGG
>CAIQXC010000297.1 GCA_903875675.1 Akkermansiaceae bacterium | reverse complement strand
GGTTGGAGGCGGACGCCTGCGCCGAAAAACTCGCTTAGAGGGCACCACACGGTGGTTTCGCCGTCGAAGGATGCCTGCACAATCAGGGAGCGCAGTGCAGCAGGCGCGTCCTCGGGGCGGATCTTGACGAGAAACTCGACGACGGCTGCCGGGCCGGGCGGTAGATCGATTCCTCGCTCACTGCCTGCCGCGAGATTGGTTGATCGCCGGTGCACAGCCGACACTTCTGAGGGTGAATTTTCTAACATTTTCTCGCCGGTTGTCTTGAGCAGGGTTTTTGCTGCCTCGAAATCCTCCATGGTGAAGGTTTTCACTGCGGTGCCTGCTTCGTAGCTGCGGAAATTGATGACATTGTAGAACGGTATGGAATCCAGGGTGATCTTGCAGCCCTTGGCATAGGGAATGGGCAGATAGAGGTCGCCGCCCACGGCCTGCGCGTCAGTCCGCGGCTTTTCCAATTGGTGGTGCAGGTCGTTGTCGTTGAAGGACACAAAGGCGAATGGCGGCGGCACGAAGGCACAGCCGCGGAACAAGTCGTTGAGTTTGGCGGTGATTGTCGGGCTCGGCGAGCCATCGAAGTAGAAGCGGATGATCTGGTTATTGCGGTCGGCTGCCAGCGGCGTCCAGAAGCGAATCACCGCGCCCGGTCCCTTATCGTCCATGATCACCCATTCTTTGCGGCCTTCGTTGACCTCGCTGCGCATGGCGTTGTCGTGGTCCTCGTTAGAATGCCAAGTTGCGGCGTTGGCTGGATCCGATTTACTGGGGTCGTGGCTACTGGACTGCTTGAGTGAGTAGGCGGGCGAGGGCAGGTTGGCGACGGCATCGCGGCTGCTCATTTCGCGGAGCAGCCCAGGCAGGGTGATGGCGTCAGGGGCGGCAAGCGCCGGCAAGCTGAGGCAAAGTGCGGCGGCGCAAGCGGGCCAGGCGCGGCGTGTCTGGTGGCGGGAAACGAGGGTGGTTTGCATCCAGTTGGTTGGGTTGGTTGGGCAAGCGGCGAAATCTCTGCTAGTGTCGGCAATTCTTACATGGCATTGGCGTAAGACAAGTGTGTTTGATGGCCAGTAGTTTGCCAAGTGTATTTGCGGGTCCACCGGGCCTCCCTCAGAAGTCTTCGCTAAGTTGCTCAACATTCCCGATTGCATCAAAGACGCATTGCGGCCAATGATTCCCGACTTCACCTTCCGGCTCATTCAGCTCGCAAGTCTGCCTTTTGAAGCCATCCGCGGCACACCGGCAGGCATCATGACGCTGCGTGTCATGAAGGCCGAGCGAATCGCCAAACTCCTCGACGATTGGGTCTGGGACGAGGCGCTCATGATCCAACTACCCCGTGAAATGCTGGAATTTATCATACGCTACATTCTGGAAGCAGGCGTTGACAAAGGTGCCTTTGACCGTAAAATCCTTCAAGTTGTTCAACCGCAAGTTCAATCATCTGTCATGACAATCGCTCAGCAACTCCGTCAGGAAGGCCGTCAGGAAGGCCGTCAGGAAGGCCGTCAGGAAGGCCGTCAGGAAG
>CAIQXC010000296.1 GCA_903875675.1 Akkermansiaceae bacterium | reverse complement strand
TCTCTGGCGGCGGCCATGACTCGGGCTGGGTGTCGTTTAACAAATACACCGATTTCGGCCTAACTCCAGGCAGCACGCCTGCCTACACCGTCACCATGCGTGACCGCTCCGGCAATACCACCGGCACCTCCGCTGCCGCCACCGCAACACTCGCCACCTCAAGTGCAGGCAGCGCCAGTTTCAGTTATGGCCCGATCGGTATTGCCGACGGCCAGATCACGATGAGAGCCACCCAGGGCAGCAGCCCGAGCGGCAAGCTCGAATACAAGTTCGACCGCACGCTGCCCACTGCCGCCAGCAGCGGATGGCAAGCGTCAGCCACCTGGACCCAGAGCGGCCTAACCACGGGGACGAGTTATACATATACCGTCACGGTGCGCGACGGTCGCGGCAATACCAGCGTGCCGTCAGCACCCGTAGCCGCTCTAGCCCGTGATGACGCCGGCCCGGCCCTGCCGTCGCTGACCTACGCCCACTGGCAGATGTTGCCCTACGCCACCATCGATAACAAAGTATCGATGACGGCGATGGACACGAGCGACCCGAGCGGCGTGCAGTACTACTTCCATTGCATCAGCGGCGGAGCGCCGGATAGCGGTTGGCAGGCGGGCACCACCTATGTGACACCTGCCTTGGCCGACGGAACCTATGTCTATCAATACAAGGTCAGAGACCTGTCCGCCCGCAACAATGAGTCCGCCTATTCGACGAGCTTTGCCGCCACGATCACGCCCACCACCGGTTATCACAGCGCCAGCTTTGCCCAGGCGCGTAGTTTGCCGGACGATTCACTGGTGACGTTCAACGGGGTGGTCATGCAGGCGCTTTCCGACCATTATGTGGTCAAGGATGTGGCCAGCAATGCCACCATTAGCGTCACGAGTGACCAGTATGCGCAGGCGACCGATTCCGCCCATGTCCTAAAACTCTGCCAGATCAAGGGCCACTTGTGGACGTACGGCGCTACCCGATCGGTCACCTATGCCGCAGTCACCCCGATCATGGATCCACCGGCGTTTGCCGTCTCAGGAAAAATCACCGACGCGATCAGCGGTCTGGGAATTGCCGGGGCCAGCGTGTATTTCTCGAGTGTTCCTGGAGCCGCTGCGAATGCCAGTCTAACGGCCACTACCGATGCCAGTGGTCTCTATTCCGAGCCGGTACCTAACGGCCAATGGTATGTGGCGGTGGCTGCCCCGGACCATTTCCCGCCGTCTGATCAGACGCTCGTCGTCAATGGGTCGCCTCTAGCCAATATCAATTTCTCCCTCAATGCGGCCTCCACCATCACCTCGAGTGGCGGGGCAGGTGGCTCAATCAGCCCGGCGGGTGCCGTGCTGCTGGCTAACGGAACCAGCCAGGCCTTTGCGATCACGCCAAACGGCGGCCAGAGCATCACTGGTGTTTTGATAGATGGGGTCGAGCAGGGGTCCATCACGAGTTATACATTCAGCAACGTGACGGCCAACCACACGCTGGTGGCGACGTTCAGCGCCAACACCACCCATATTCCGCAGACGGCGAGCTTGCTGGATTCAGCGCTGGCCGCCAGTTTCCCGGCCAGTGGGCTGACGGGCAATTGGGCGAGTTATCTTCCGGCGGGAAAGACCTACACGGCGATGGGGACGCCGAGCGTGAACACACTCAACAATGCCAAGTGGGATTTAAACCTACGCAGCGACGGCGATGGTTTCGATTGCGGGGATCACGGGGCGACGGCCATCGCGTGCAGTGGCGCCAGCATTGTCGCGGTTATCAAACCGACGCGCAACACCACGGGTGACAGTTGGAACTCGATCGTGGACGTCTTTTATGACCGCCTTGTGTTAGGTATCTACAACAATACCGGGCGGATCATCGTCAGACGCAATGGCGGGTTTGATACCAGCAGCAGCGCGCTTCCGGATGGCCAGACGACGGTTCTGAGCCTGATTGTGCAGCCGGATGGATCCTACAAAATCTATGCTAACGGCAGCCAGGTAAGCATGTCCGGCGGCGCGGCTATTGCGGGTGGATTCAGCTCGATGGTGCCGGGGGTGGCTGGTGCGTTTGCCACCCACATCAACATCGGTCGCAACAATCCCGACGGTTGGACGGTTTTCAACGGAAATATCGGGGATTTCTTCATTTATAAAGTCGCCCTGAGTGATGCCGAGCGGCAGGCGATTGAGGGCGACATGTCCACCAAGTTTGGCATTGCCACTCCCCGCACGATCACGGCGAGTGCAGGCATTGGCGGCTCACTGAGTCCGTCGGGCAGCGTGAGCGTGGCCAATGGCGGCAGCGCAACGTTTGTCGCCAGCTCCGCCACCGGGTTTGCCATATCTCAACTCACCGTGGACGGCGTCAGCCAAGGGGCGCTCACCAGTTATACCTTCAGCGACGTGGCTGCCAACCACACGATCTCGGCGAGTTTCAGCAGTGTGCCGACGTATGGAATTTCGGCATCCGTCGGAGCTAACGGATCCATCAACCCCTCCGGCACGCTGGTGGTGAATGCCGGAAGCAACCAAACCATCGCCATCACGCCGGGCACCGGCTATCAAGTGGCGGACGTTGTGGTGGACGGGGTTTCGCAAGGTGCCGTCGCCAGTTACACGTTCACCTATGTGCAGGCCGCCCACACGCTTTCGGCCACCTTTGGCCTGCGTGTTTGTGCCATCACGGCATCGGCGGCCGCCGGGGGGACGATCAGTCCGGGAGGCACGGCGAATGTGAGTTTTGGATCGAATCAGACATTTGCGATCACTCCCAACACCAACTATGCCATTTCCAGCGTGCTGGTGGACGGCGTGGACGTCGGTGCTCCGGCCAGTTATACCTTTAACTCGGTGATCGCCAACCACACGATTGCCGCAGTATTTATCGCCGGAGCCCGAAAAATCCCAGCGGCCGACCAGTTATTTGTGGCTCTTGATACCAAGGATATTGTGGGCACCAGCTCGATCACCTCCTGGCCGTGGCTGTGGCCGACTGGCAAATCCCTGACGAATATCGCCAGCCCAACAGTTCAAACCATCAACAGTACCAAATGGGAATGGAACATGCGCAGTGATGGCGACGGCTTGCGCGTCGGCCAGTACACCTCCAGCATTCCGGTCACCGGTGGCACCATCATCTGTGCCATCAAGCCCACCCGCAACGCCACCGCAGATGGCTGGAACTCGGTCGTGGACGTGATGTATGGCGAAATGGTCCTCGGCGTGAGCAATGCCACAGGCTTGCCCCAATTGCGCCTCAAGAAGGCCATGACCACCGGCAGCACGGCCATTCCCGACGGCCAGAAAACCATTCTCAGTCTGGTGGTCCAACCCGCTGGCAACTACACGGTCTATGCGAACGGTGTGGCGGTGTTGACCGGCAGTGGCGCGGCGATGAATGAGTGGCTGCCAGGCAACACCACCGGAAATCCCAGCGCTTACGACAGTTATATCGACATCGGACGCAGCGACCCCGACAGCTGGTCCGCGTTTAACGGAAATATCGGCGACGTGTTTCTCTACAAGACGGCTCTAACTGATTCTCAGCGCCAGCGTCTTGAGGCGGATATGATGAGCAAGTTCGGCGTCAGCGGCGGCAGCGGTGGCAGTTACTCGATCAGTGCCTCGGCGGCCACCGGGGGGACGATCAGTCCGGCAGGTACGACCTTGGTGAGTACCTCAGCCAACCAAACATACATCATCACCCCGAGCGGCGGCTATACCATTGCTGACGTTCAAATTGACGGCATCTCCGTGGGGGTGGCCGGCAGTTATACATTCACCCATGTGTTTGCCAACCATACCATCAACGCCACGTTCGCCGCCGCCACATCGTTTGCTATCAGTGCTGCGGCAGGCAGCGGCGGTTCGATCAGCCCGAGCGGCTCGGTGATTGTCAATGCTGGTGCCAGCCAGATGTTTGGCATCACACCGGACGCGGGCTATGGCATCGCACAGGTCACGGTTGACGGGGTCTTGGTCGGTTCACCTGCCAGTTATACTTTCAGCAATGTGCTCATCGGCCACTCCATCTCTGCCACCTTCGCGGCACTGCCAGCTCCTGGCGTCACGCTGGCCCGCCACTCGGGGACCGGCACGTCAACCACCTATGGCGATGCGCTGAGCTTCGACGTGAGCGTGAGTGGTTCGCCGGTGCCTTCGGGCATCGTTGTCCTGAAGGATGGTGGTTCTAACGGGACGATCGTCGCCAATGGAACCCTCACCGGCGGCAGTTGCAGCCTCACTACCGCCCTGGACGCGCTTGCGGCCGGCTCTCATGCCAACCTGGTGGCGGTTTATGCAGGGGATGGCAACTTCGCCCCGGCCACATCCAGCGCTTTGTCCGCACAAATTGTCATTCCGAAACTGCTGACTGTTTTGGGAACCTCCGTAACCAGCAAGCCCTATGATGGCACCACCGCCGCTACTCTGACCGGTGCCACCTTGCCCGGCCTCGTTGCCAGTGATGCGCCCAGCCTCGATAATGCCAGCGTCGGAACGTTCAGCAGCAAAGACGCAGGCAGCGGCAAGGTTGTTAGCACGGCGATGGCCCTTTCCGGCACTTCCGCGCCGAACTACACCCTGGCGCAACCGGCACTCACTGGCACGATCACTCCCAAAGCGCTGACAGTGACGGGTACCCAGGTGGCCAGTAAACCCTATGACGGCAACACCGTTGCCACCCTAACCGGTGCTACCCTGAATGGCACCATCAGCGGCGAAGCGCTCACCCTCAATGCCAGCGGCACGTTCAATACCAAAGACGTTGGAAGCACCAAACCGGTGACCTCGACCTCCACTCTATCCGGTGCGCAGTCTGACAATTATTCCCTCACTCAACCCACCGGCTTGACGGGCAATATCACGGCCAGAGGGGTTGGCCTAACAGGCAACCGGACCTATGACGGCACAGCGGTGGCAGCCGCCGCCGATCTAATCATTTCCAACAACCTTGACGCCGCCAATCTCGGCCTGACCGGCAGTGCCAATTTGGCGGGCAAGGACGTCGGCTCCCAGGCGCTGGTCACCAGTTATGTGACGCCGGCGCGGGTGGGCAGTGCCGCCACCGGCAGCACTGGGGCCAGCGCTGCGAGTTCGTTTGGGGTAAGCGTCGCGGCTCCGGCGCCCGGCAACACGCTCGTCGCGGTGATCTCCACCCGCAGCGCGAGTGCCGGTGCCGTCACAGGTATATCTAACACCGGGACAACCCTTGCCTGGACGCGAGCTGTGCAGTCCACGCCATCGATCTCCACGACCAGCGAAATCTGGTACGCGCCGGTGCTTGCTGGTGCGGGTACCAGCGTGACGATCAGCTTGTCCGCCGCGGTTTTTGCCGCTGCGGTGATTGTGGAGTATTCCGGGGTGCTGAGTGCCAGCCCTCTGGATGCATCAGCTAACAATAGCAATGGTTCCAACAGCACAGCCGCTAGTACCGGCACCACCGCCATGACCACTCAGGCTAACGAACTAGCAGTGGGCGGCATCGGCCTGAGGTCCAGCGGCTACACGTTGGGGACTCCGACCAATGCGTTTGTCGCAATCGCCAATGCCGCCTCCAGTGGATCCGCCACTTCCAACGCCAAGGTCTATGCGTTTGATAAGGTTCTAACTGCCACCGGGACAGTTGCCTCGGGCGGCACGGTGAGCACCTCGTCGCGCTGGTCCGGTGCCATCGCCACTTTTCGGGCCGCCAGTTCTGCCAGCCTGGCCCTCACTGGTCCCGCCGCTTCTAACTATACCTTGGCTGCTGCCAGCGGTGCGGTGACAGTCACTCCCAAACCGCTAGTGGTCAGCGGCTTGAGTGCCAGCGGCAGGCTTTACGACGGCACCAGTGCGGCAGTCCTAACGGGAACTTCGGCACTCCTTCCGGCGGAGGCCGGCGCCACCGGCAGCAGTGCTGATGGGAAGCCATACAGCGGCGACG
>CAIQXC010000295.1 GCA_903875675.1 Akkermansiaceae bacterium | reverse complement strand
GGCATACAAAAAAACGGTGGGGCGATGGGCAAACACGCGAAAGGAAAGATCGAAAGTGGTAGATGGTACAAAGTGCGGATCCGTTGCGAGGGACCCCGCATCCAAGCATTTTTGGATGACCAGCTCCTGTTGGATGATACCGACGCGGACGGCCCGATCCTCAAGGGCGCAGTGGGTCTGAACGGTTGGAATAGCAAAGTAGAGTTCCGCAACATCAAGGTGACGGATCTAGCCGGCAAGACATGCTTCATGGGCTTGCCGCCGCGCAATGCACTCGCCGCCAAACCCGCCTACTGGCAGTTCTTCGGCGATGCCACATTCTCTAACGAAGGAAGCGAACCGTTCAACGGCGCATCCTCGTTGCGCATTCACAGCCAGCAAGCGTCAGGCGAATCGGGTATCCGCCAGTCGCCCATGATGGTCCGCAAAGGCGAGCATTACACCGGCTCAATCCATCTGAAGGGTGAGGCCACAGCGGGGGTGAAAGTGCGCCTGCTG
This sequence comes from Akkermansiaceae bacterium, assembly GCA_903875675.1. Taxonomy (GTDB): domain Bacteria; phylum Verrucomicrobiota; class Verrucomicrobiia; order Verrucomicrobiales; family Akkermansiaceae; genus Luteolibacter. The sequence goes on along the minus strand of CAIQXC010000295.1, from coordinate 2,849 downwards.
GATGACAAGGGCGATGAGGTGTTCGCGACCATCCTGCGCGATATCGGCCCCAAATGGAAAAAGCTGGCCTTCGAGGTCACGGCCGACCGAACGGTGGAAAACGCCATCTTCGAGGTGGCCTTGGCGGGCACCGGCGATGTTTCCCTGGATATGGTCAGTCTGTTTTCCAAGAGCGCTCTGAACCACGGCGGATTCCGGCCTGACGTGCTGCAAGCGATCCAGGATCTCAAGCCCGCCACAATCCGTTACCCCGGGGGTTGCTTTGCTTCGGCCTATCGCTGGAAGGACGCCATCGGACCACGCGAAAATCGCAAATATTTCCCTAACATTATTTGGGCCGATCAGGACCCTAACCAGATGGGCACGGATGAGTTCATGGACCTGTGCAAGCGAGTGGGCGCAGAACCGATTCTGCCGGTTAACATGAACCTGAGTGTGCAGGAAGCGCTCGACTGGCTCGAATACTGCAATGGAGATGCTAGCACGCAATGGGGGGCTCAGCGTGCAAAAAACGGCCACCCAGAGCCCTACCACGTGAAGTTATGGGAAATTGACAATGAGACGTGGGGCATGGGACCCGAACGATACGGCGAGGTGGTTAGCAAATTCAGTCAGGCCCTGCGCGGCAAGGATCCCTCTATCAAGATCATCGCCTGCGGCGGCTATGGCTACGACGATGGCAAAGGCAGTTCTAACGGATGGAACAAGCATCTGCTCGACAAATGTGCCAAGGACTTCGACTTCTTAAGCATCCACTATTACAACGGCATTATGTATGCGCAGGATTTCATCGATGATCCGAGGCGCTACGAGGCCTACATGCGGGATGACGTCGGCAAGTTGATCAAGGACTCGGCCAACCCGTCCATCCGTATTTACTGCTCGGAATGGGGCATGATGAATGACGAGTGGTGCTCGGGACTCTACACCGGCGGCATCCTCAATGGCTTCGAACGGCAAAGCGAACTCGTGCCAATGACCTGCCCGGCGGTGTGGTTGCAAACAGTGTCGGCTAACAGGCAGCGGCCGCGCTGGGCCAGTTGCCTCATCCTCTTCGACCATAAAACCTGCTTCGGTGCCCCTTCGTGGGTCGTGGAAAAACTCTGGCGGGAACACTACGCGCCAAAGCGCTTGCTCCTCGATGGCCCGGACCTTCCACTCAACACCGTGGCCACACAGAGCGAGGACGCCCACACACTCTATCTGAAATCCGTGAACCCAACAAAACATCCGGTCAACGTCAGACTAGCAACTTCCAAGACCTTCACAAACTCCCAAGCCGAACTGTTGGTGGTGAGCGGGCGGGAAAGCGATCGCAATAGCCTCGCTGAGCCGACGAAATTGGCACCCAGGCCACAACCGGTGCAGCTTGAGGCGGGCGTTATTTGTTTTACAATGCCAGCACTTTCGGCAGGGGTTCTGACGCTGAGATCAGCAGAGTAGCCTTGCCACCAACGGTAACAATCATCCCTCATTAGCCGGAATAACCTGCACTGTTAGCCTATATCGCATTTTATTCCTATGCGTCTAATTCCACATATTTTCATTTCACTATTGTCATTAGCATTAACATGTTACTCAGATGAAGTCATTCATGATGCTGCCGAACAAGCGTCCGCCGAGATATCAGAGCGTGAACTAGGTGCCTTCCAGCGTCCCAAAGATGGACAGGACAAGAACTTCGCCGACAAACGCGGAGAGGGCGTGCTGGCCAAAATTACGAAAATGGCGTCATTCGAGAAGTGGAAGACCTTTGAAGATAATTACGTCAAATTTAGCTACCCAAAGGAGAAGGATGGCTATCGATGGACCGAAAGGCTCTCACTGCCATTCGTTGACGGCAAGCTGATCCGCTTTGATTCGAGCTTCTATGATTTCGCCTGGGACCACCGTGAGGCAATGATGGGCACTATACCATGGATGCAGGAAAAGGCGCAGCCCTATGAGGATCCATTGGTACGCGGGGCCGAGGTGGAAACGATGCCGGAGGACCTGAAGAAGGTGCTGCTGGGCTTCTTTCTGGAGAAAGCGAAAGATGCAGACGCGGACTTCGACGGGCTTTGCCAGGTCCTGCGAACTCTCGTTAGGCAGGGCGTACAGGATGAGCAGGCGCTCGATATCGTCCGGCGACGATTTGCAAGGGAAGGGGGACAGTGCGCTGCGTGGGTCCTTCATGAGGTCGGTCACAAGGAGGATGTTGCACTCTTCGTCGAAAAAATTCGCGAGGTCTATCGGGTGGCGAACCAGAAACACGATGACAATATCGGCCTCAGTTCTGACCTTCACAACTGGCTCGCCTTCATCCCTGACGATGACGAACGCTATCCTGGCCTTTTGCGGGAAGGCCTCACAAGCCCGAATGCGTCGGTGCGGGAAGAGTCCTTGTTCTTTATACACACGGCGCCTTTTCCCCTGGATGAACGCCTGTCCTTTGTGCGCTCTGCCCTTCGCGATCCAAACAACGAAATCCGGCGCTTGGCTGCGAGATACTACGACCGCTCCGAGATGTCTGATAATGACTGGAACCTCCTCAAGGACGCCGCAGAACAGGAGAAAGACAAGTTTACCCTCAAGGAGATGAATAAGGTGCTGGAGGGAAGGGAGAAGCAGCGCACCGGAAAATAGACCGAATCACTGAACTCAGTGTTCGACCTCGCTTTCGACCACGAAGCGAGCAAGTCGGATTCCCTAACTGTCGACAGTGCGCGGAAGCGCAATGCGTCTAACCAATGTTACCATGCGAGCAGCAACCGCCGGGTGGGCGGATAGAGTTGGAGAGTAAGTCGCCGCATGACTCATCTGAAAAATTGTGAAAAGCCTCAAATTTCAAGCATTGATAATCAACGGAT
>CAIQXC010000294.1 GCA_903875675.1 Akkermansiaceae bacterium | reverse complement strand
CATACCCTTCATAATGGCCTCGGACATCGCTGATGATTTCATAAATGTCGAGAGAGCAAAGAAGATCACACCAGAGCAGTATCGTCGTTTAAGAATCGGTTTCTCAAAACCTGGCGATGTTCTGTTGAGTCACAAGGCAAGTATTGGCTTCGTGGCTTTGGTTTCTTCAACACTTCCTGAGATCATGCTTACCCCACAGGTCACCTATTACAGAGTGGGCCGCAGGGAGGCTCTGGATCCTGAATATCTCGCACAATTTTTCCGTTCGCCGCGCTTTCAGGTCGCACTGAAGGGATTGGCCAAGCAATCAACTAGAGATTACATCGGAATCCTCGCTCAGCAGAAACTCCACGTTACGTATCCAAATCGACTACCTGAGCAGGAACTAATCTGCACGACGTTGAGATCGCAAGATGCTCACATACGCGATTTGCAAAACCTACAGCAGAAACATCGCTTCCTCAAAACCGCCCTGATGCAAGACCTGCTGACCGGCCGGAAGCGGGTCACAGAATTACTCCTCGACTAACCAATGGATCCGAAAACAAAAGACCTCGTAACCCAGCTCGACGAACTCTTAGGGTCCAGCAACCAGGCTTGGCTATTTGGCGCTGGTATCAGTCTCAACGCAGGAATCCCGTTGATGGGTCCACTCACGGAGCGTGTTTTCCAACGAGCTAAGAATCACGGGGCGAACGACAGAGCCGCCCTCGACTACATCAAGTCACAGCTCACCGATGGATGCCACATAGAACATATTCTGAGCCAAATTGGCGACCTCAGAGCAATTGCCGAACGTTCGAAAAATCAAACCGTGGTTTTCGACAGCGTAACATTTAAATTGGATGAACTGGATCAATTTCACCAACGTATTCTGACGTGGGTTGCTGAAACCGTGCGCTGGGGTTACCGTCCAGCCCAGCCCGGCCATAAAGAGCAGATTGGAACCAGTGAACAGCCGATTGTCTCCGTGGATGATCATGCCAAATTTGTTTCCGCGCTTTTCAATGAGCGACAGAAAGGAATTTCGGATCGGCGCCGTGCTGTGAAACTTTTCACGACCAATTACGATACACTTCTCGAAGACTCACTTGCTTTGTCCTGTTTGCCATACTGGGATGGGTTTTCAGGAGGTGCGGTTGCCTTTCGTAACTATCGCTACGGGGGGAAAGAACCTGATCACGACTATCGCGCCTATATGATCAAATTGCACGGGTCTATCGATTGGCATCTCGGTGAAGAGGGAAAGGTCTGGAGGGTCCGTGATGGCGACATCTACCCAACAAAAACGTCTCGGGTCCTGATCTATCCCCAGTCCACCAAATATCTGGCGACACAGCGGGACCCATTTGCCGCACAGTTTGATCTATTGCGTCGATCATTGTCATCGACAGATGAAAACGTGTTCGCAACCTGCGGTTACAGCTTCGGCGATGAGCACATCAATCAGGAAATCGAAATGTCGATGCAACGTCCCGGGAACAAGACCACCATCATCGCATTTACCCAGACCTTGAATCCCACTCTGGAGAAGTGGCAGAAATCCTTGTGCAAGAAGCGGCTCTACATCATTTCCGAGACCGGACTTTATGTCGGAGATGATGGTCCCAATGCGACCCCTCCAACGGGCAAGAAGTGGGATTGGTGGACGTTCCAGGGCGTCACTGAAATGCTCACCAACGGACCGGAGGCAAGCATCCTATGAACAACACGTTCGAACTGATTTCAGACCTCAAGATCGGTCACATTGTCGAGGTATCCGGCACGACCATCCGGGTGGAGCTTTCCGGTGACGTAACCGAGCTCACCCGGACTCACGAGGGCCGGGTCTATCCCATCGGTCAAATCGGCAGCATCGTGAAAGTGCATTTCGGTCGGCGTTTGGTGTTCGGCTTTGTGACACTTCTGCGGATGCGATCCGAGGAGATGGTAGAGCAGGTGAAGCCAATTGCACCGGATGCAGACCAGCGATTGATGGAAGTAGAGTTATTTGCGGAGGGAATCTGGAACTCGACTGAGAGAAATCTACATTTTATCCGAGGAGTCACGACCTACCCACTTCCACGGCAAACCGTTCATCTCCTCACCCGCGAAGAAGCTAGTGAGATTTACAGTGCCGCCGAGGGGCAACAGCGCGGCGCGGATTATGATCCACTCGTGCCATTTGCTCATTACGTCGGGGCAGACAACGGTGTCGGATCGAGGCGGCTGAAACCAACATTTCACGTGGAGAAGCATGTGCGCAAGAGGCACCTCCACAATTTGGCTCGGGTGCCCACTGGATGGGGAAAGGCTTCGAAGCCCTGCGCCGAGCTAATGCCGATCCAACGAGAATCAAACAGATTCATCTAAGATTTCGCTCTTTGCAGAAGGAGACATTGAGCGAACTCAAACCCATAGGATTTGGTGAGGACCGCATTCCTGGTCTGAAAGAGAGCAGAGAGAAGACGCAGGAGGAATCGATTTGCCGCGTGAAAGGACTTGCCATTGAAGAAGCCCTGAACCACTTCGCACACATCCAGGACCCAACCAACACCGCTGAGTTGACGAAGCGGGAGTTGGCGGCCTCGAAAAACTCAATTTGGGACAAGCTATTCGGCACAACCGTTGTCGACAGATCAGGAAAGGTTGCTGATATCATCCCGGCCACTGGCTTTGATAACGATTCACCTGATGTGGTGGCGTTCCGGAAAAAACTGGTGCAATCAGCCACCCTCATAGACTGGAAAATTTCCGTGGAATGGCGGATTCTACCCGCAAGTTCTCGAATCTCGAAGGAGCATTCTATTCGGAGGCGTGATCTGTTATTCCTCGTCACAAACAACCCCTTTATTCCCCCTGGGCATGAAGGATTCTATCTGCGTGGTATCCAGGCAGGATTCTTCGGCGACTGGACGATTGCTATGCACATGCTGATTCCACAATTGGAAGCATCTGTTCGGAATGTCATTCAGCAGCATGGAGGCTTGACTTCCACAAGAGAATCTGATGGGACACAGAACGAGAAGGACATCAATCAACTGCTCTGGGATGAAAAATTGGGCACGATCTTCGGTCAAGATATCCTGTTCGACTTGCGCGGGATTCTCATTGAGAAATGCGGTTGCAATATGCGGAACGAATTGGCCCACGGACTGATGCCCGAGAATGCGTTTTATCGGCTTGAGTCCGTCTATCTCTGGTGGCTTGTAATTCGTCTATGCTGGATCGGTTACAAATGTATTCCGGAGGAACTTCCAGAGATGCCTTAATCCTCCCCATTTTCCATGACCTCCAAGCTCCCCCCTATCAACCCGGTGAACCTTCTCTGCCAGCGGCAGGTGGAGGGCGAGCGCATTGAAATCAAGGCGGGCTGGAACCTGGATGCGAATTTGCGGACGTTGGCCGCCTTTGCCAATTCCGCGGTCGGCAGTCTGAAAATCGGAATAAAATGCCGCATAGTAACCCTGCTTCTTTCAAGTAACTTTGGTCTTGTTACTTAGCCGGAGTCCGTGTTACTTTCCCCTCATGAATGCGAATTTACAGGCCAAAGCCGCCACCTACCTCCGGGAAATTCTCGGAATTGAGGCCGTGTTTTCACCATTTCCTGACCTGCGCCGGCTACCGCTCCATATCACGGAAGCCTACGAAATCGGCCAATGCGCGCTGTCGGGCAAGGAATTCCTGGCCTTGCTGGCCCGCGAGGCTGGCCCGACTCCGGCGGCGATGGCGAAACATTCGGACTGGCTGCACCAGAAAACCGGACTGCGCAGCCTCTTCGTGCTCGAAACGGTCGGCGCCTACGAGCGCAAGCGGCTGATTGAGAGCAAAATCCCGTTTCTCGCGCCAGGCCAGCAGCTCTACCTACCGGACCTCGGACTGGACCTGCGCGAGCAGTTCAGGACACCGAGCCGGGCGAGTTTCAAAATCTCACCGGCCGGGCAAGTTGTGGTGCTGGCGTGCCTGCTGCGGCGGATGGACCCGCAGTCTGAGTTCACCGGGGCCGGGCTGGCCGAGCAATTCGGCTACAGCAAAATGACGATGACCCGGGCACTGGATGAACTGCGCCAGTTGGAACTGGTGGAGTGCCAGGGTGAGCGGCGCTTTGCCAAGCACCACTTCCTCGTCACCGGTCGTGAACTCTGGGAAAAAGTCCGCCCCGTTTTGCGTTCCCCGGTGAAGAAGCGCATTTACGTGGACGAATGGTTTCCAGGCTGTGATTTCAAAGCCGGGGAATCCGCGCTGGAGGAACTAACGATGCTAGCTGTCCCGCCACACGCCATATGGGCCATCACAAGCGAGGAATGGAAAAATATCCAAAAAGAGCCAGGCCTGCACCTCATCCCCAACGTCTCCAAGGACATGGCTCACGCGGAATTCGAAATCTGGCACTATGACCCGCGCCTCCTGGCGGAGAAGCGGCTGGTGGACCGGCTTTCTCTGGCGCTGAGTTTGTCAGACATCAAGGACGAGCGCGTGGAGATCTCCATCGATAACTTGCTGGGAGGTGTGCCATGGTAAAGGGACTCGACCGCTTCAAAGAGCACTTTGCGGGCTACTCGGACCGCTATGTCCTGATCGGTGGCACCGCCTCCAGCCTCAGCATGGAGGAACTGGGGGGCGAGTTCAGGGCCACCAAGGATTGGACTTGGTGCTGTGTGTCGAATCCCTTGATCGGGAATTTGCGGAAGCTTTTTGGGAGTTCATCCGGTTGGGGGCCTATGAAAACCGCCAGAAAAGCACTGGCAAGCGGCTGTTTTACCGGTTCCATGGTCCCCGGACTGAGGGATTCCCGGAAATGCTTGAGTTGTTCGCCCGCGTGCCGGACGCCCTCGACCTCAAGGCAGATGCCGCCATCACCCCCATCCCGGTGGACGAAGAAATATCCAGTCTCTCCGCCATTCTGATGAACGACGACTACTACAACTTTGTGATGGCGCAGCGGAGCACGATTGACGGGCTATCCTTGGTCAAGGCGGACGGCCTTATTCCGCTGAAGGCACGGGCCTACGTCGAT
>CAIQXC010000293.1 GCA_903875675.1 Akkermansiaceae bacterium | reverse complement strand
GGAGGGCTGGCCGGGCACTTCGACAAGCAGGCGCGGGACGAGGTCCTCCCTGATGGTTTTCTGCAGGCCGGGGTCGATGGCTTTGGTGACGCAGAAGAAGGGTTGGCCGTCCAGAGCGTTGACCCAGTCATCGGTGGTGGCACGCAGGCAGAGGCGTTCGCGGGCGATGTAGCGGCGCGGCAGCTTGGTGAGTTTGCCGTGATAAACGCGGGTGTGGCCGTCGATGAGCAGCACGCCGGCTGCTTCGGTGTCCTGGCCCATCCAGTCGCGGGCCATTGTGGCGGCCCAGCGGGCGGTGCGCTCGGTGTCATCGGCGAGCAGGCCGATTTTTTCCCGCAGGATCTTCACCTCAGGGATACGGTCCAGCCCCATGAGCTTGCCCCATTCGCCGGGTGGTTCGTAGCGCAATTGTTCGATGCTGGGCACCCGATCGAGGGCCAAAGAGGCGATCAGGACGAAGATGGACTCGATCGGATAGAAGAATGGGTTGCATGTCTTGAATGGTGAAACTCGACACTAGGTCTCCCACAAGCGTGGCGCAATAGCATGAACATGCGGTTCGGCGTCAGGGCGGGAACAGCGGAAGGAAATCCCCGGCGGGTTCCATCCGCACCACATAATTGCCCCGCCAGCAGGCGGTGAACGTCTTGCCACCCATCTGCTCGGAGGTCGTGCGCTCCTCCAGGGGGAAATGAATGTCCACGCACGCGCCCGCCGCACACGGGCCGAGGGACACGAAACGGCCGGTTGCATCGACGAGTCCGGTCGTCTGGAGGTCGCTGCCATCGATGGAGAACCGCATCTTGCCCGGGGTGAGCCACGCCGGTACGCGCACCCGCACCATGCACGGCTGGCGCAAACGGATGCGTGCTTCGCCCCGGGCGGGTTGCGCGGTGGTGATTTCGGCCTGCGGCGAGGAGCGGGTGAGGAAGTAGTTCACCTGAAGCGTGCCATCCGCCCACTGCAGCGCATCGTGCCAGCCAGTGTGGAGCGTGGTCACGCCGGAATACATGCAGCACCCGCCCAGGATCACCCCGTCGTGGCGGCAAAGGTCGTTGGGGAAAAACGTGGATGACCAGGTACCGTTGAACTTCCGCGCCAGGTCCAACTGCGCGGGCGCGTCCGGGCCGTAACAGGCCTGGAGGTAATTCACCAACTCCGGCGTAAACCGGATCTGCGTCGCGGCAGGCACGTTCACCGCCATCCGCTCGACGTCGTCGTGCAAGCCAGACCACGCGCGAAACTCCGGCGCCAATTCCGCGCACGAGGCAAGCACCTCGGCCAACTCCAGAACGTCCGCCGCACAACAGGTCTCGCTGTAGCCCACGCCGGGACGTTCCGGGATCCAGCCGGTGAGGCTGGCGCCATACGTCGGCGTGAAGAGCCAATCGTAGCTTCTGCGCGCGGCCAGCAAGTACCGTTTGCCATGGTCCGGCTGTCCGTGCGTGACAAGGTAGCGCCCAAGTTTGGCCAGCCCGATCAACGTGGAGGTTTTGGTATGCAAATGGCCACTGAATGAGCCATCGGAACCGAACCGGGCCAGGCCAGCAAGGCGCGCGCGCTGCAATCGCCGTAATCCCACTGGCCGGACGAGCGCAGCGGATGCGGCAGCAACAATGAACCGAAATTCGGTCGGAAATATCCTTCCCCGCCGGCAACCCGACTCGGTGACGTCACCATGAAACCGCTCAGGGCAAGCCGGGCGGCCGCGGGAGGATCGTAGGGCAGCAACCGCTGTTCGTGCCAACTCCGCAACAAGGCGGCCTTGTGTTGCTCGGGTCCAGCTTCCTGCCGGACCGGTTCGGCTTGTGCGGGGGTTCGCGGGACCGCCACCATGAAGGCCAGGGCGAGCGTGGCGGGAATCGCGGGAATCGCGGGAATTGCGCGATTCGCCGCAGCAATCCACAGAGGTTTGATGATGGTTTTCATGAGGGTTCAGAATTGCACGCCGTCCGCAGGTGTGGTGTCCACGGTTCACGGAGAGGATTGGAGTTTGGCGGATGCCTGCCGGAAAACCGCCAGACTTTGCGGAGATAATTGTCCGTCCTGGGTGATCTCCAGATTGAAGATTGGCACGTTCTTGAGGGCGATGAAGCCCTTTAGCAGTTCGGCCAACTGGTCGGCGTTCCAGCGCGGGCCGGAGGGCGGTGTGTTCTTGCTGGTGTGGAGCCAGGTGGAGTCGGCAATCAGGCAGGCGCTGGCTTGCAGGCCGGCGTGGCTGCCGGAGGGATAGCGGCCGTTGCTTGCGGGCGTGAGCAGTGGTTCGATGCCCCGCGGGTCAGCGCCGCCTTCGTTGGTGCAGTAGTCGTGGAATTCGGTGGGGTTGCAGAGTTCCCAGGCGTTGAAGCCGACAAGCCGCTGCGGGTTGCCGACCTTGGCGGCCTTGTCCAGCGCTTCCCAGGGCGCGCTGCGGTAGTAGTAGTTGGTGGCACCGTCGTCAAACCACCACCCGGCGAGCTTGTCGCCGTAGCGTTCGCCGATTTCGGAGATGATCGATTTCCAGTTGCCAAAGAACTTCGAGGTGTCGGTTTCCCAGAAGCCGCTGGCCTTGAGCCACTCCGCGTCGTCGGAGGCGCCGAGATGGAAGTAGAGGAACAATTTCAGGCCGCGTTTGTTGAGGGCGGCGGCAAGGTCGGCGGGCAGGTCGCGGGCGGTGGTGCGGCCGGGGATGATGGCATCCAGCGCCTTGATCGGAGCCGGAAAATACTGCATGGCGTGGGAGGTGGTGACGACCACGAAGCCCGCGCCGGTGGATTTCATGGCATCGGCGAACGCCTCGACATCGAAGTCCGCCACCGCTTGGGCGTAGGGTTTCGGGTCACCATTGAGCGGCATCGACTGCTTGGTCCAGTGGACCATCATGCCGTAGCGGGCGTTTTGGAACCAGGTGGGGTCGGCGCGCATGGCAAGGGCGCGGCGGGCGAGTTCGCTCCGCACGGCGGGGCGGATGAGTTCCACCGCGTGGAGTTCTGCGTTGAAATCGGCTTTGCCATCGGCCGCGGCGATGTGCAGGCTGACGCTGGAATCACCCGCCGGAATATCCAGCAGGCCGTCGAGTTTGACGCGTTGCCAGCGCCCGGGATTGGCCGGCAAGGTGGCGTGGATCGAGTGCCCGGCGGCGGCGTCGAGACTGAAGACCAGCGGTTGATTGTTGGCTCGGCGGATGAGCACGAACACCTCGTGCTTGGCGGCCTCGCCGGAGGTGATTTTCCAGGTGGCTGCTTGCTTGGCATTGTTCCAGTCATAGACATGGAACTTGCCGTGGCCGTTGAGCGGAGCGCGTTTGAGGCCGTCAGTGAGTTGGGCGTCCACGCCCATCAGCACGGTGAAATCATCGGCTTTGAGCTTGAAGTCGGGCTTGAACTGGGCGGAGGCGGACACGCAGCCGAGGGCTAGCAGGGATAGTACTTCTAATTTCATGGGATTAGGAACTGTTATTGCGGAATTGGAACGGAGCAAATCGTCGGCATGCGTTTGCAAAAAACAAAAATTGAACGTCCACCACCACCCGTCAATCCTATAATATAGGTTTTTATGAATGGGTCGTTTTGGCCCTCGCTCCGCCCTCGCCCAGGGAACCGGGCTCACCCATGCCGGCTAACGGTCGAACCTTCTGCCATGGGTGCCGCGGAATTTTTTCAATTCTCAAATTTAGATCTTGACCTGATCCGCTTGTAATACAGGAATCTCTCGCGGAGCGCGGGTGAGAACCGACATCCGGATTCATCGCTCCGACGAATGCCACCTGATAACCCTACCCTACCCAAACCTGCTCCATGGTTTCGTAAGGATTTCATACTTGATGAAGCGCCAAATTCTGCCTCCATCACTGTAAACTCCCCTTGCTATTTCGAGTTGTCTGTGAACGGAGTTAAAGTTGGCGGCTACATGGTTGACTGTCCTCAACGGGAACGAATGGGCTACGGCGGCGATGGACAGACTTCGCTCGCGGGTATGATGATGAATTTCAAAGCCGCTTCATTTTACGGGAAATGGGCTGTTGACTGGCGGCAGGCGAAAAATGAAAATGGTTCGTTGCCCAATATTGCGCCATGATGCCGGCGGCAGCGGCGTCTGCTTTGTCGGCGACCCCGCTGCCGTGCGCAATCCGCTGTTCGAATACTCGCAAACCAACAACCTCACCAAGATAGATCGCACGCCCGGCCCGAAGACCGACAATTATCCCGCCGAGTCCGCCATTGAGGATTGCCTCATCCACGGCATCGGCCGCGTCGAGCGCCAGCCCGCCGGCGTGCAGATTTCGATGTCTTTCAAAATCACTGTCAGCGACACCTCGGTCTATGACTGCGCCCGTGCCGGCATCAACATCAGCGAGGGCACCTGGGGCGGCCACCTCATCGAGCGCTGCGATGTGTTCGACACCGTTCTCGAAACCCACGACCACGGCTCCTTCAACTCCTGGGGCCGCGACCGCTACTGGGTTGCCAACCACCGCGGCGTCTCCGAACCGGAAGTCAAAAAGGACCCCAAGCTTCCTTACCTCGACGCCATGAAAACCACCGTCATCCGCGACAGCCGCTAGCGCTGCGACCACGGCTGGGACATCGACCTCGGCGACGGTTCCTCCAACTACGAAATCTATAACAACCTCATACTCGCCGGCGGCCTCAAATTCCGCGAAGGCTATGGACGCAAAGCCTATAACAACATCCTGGTGAACAACGGCTTCCACCCGCACGTTTGGTTCGACGACAGCGCCAGCGAGTTCCACCACAACATCACCATGAAGGCCCACGTCGGCATCGGCCAACCGGAAGGCTGGGGCAAACTCATCGACCGCAACCTCTTCATGACCGAAGCGGACCGCGCGAGAAACGCCGGCTCCGGCGGCGATGCCAACTCCGCAGTGGGCGACCCGAAATTTCTGGATCCCGCGTCGGGCGATTTCCGCGTGGCGGACGATTCACCGGTGCTGAAACTCGGCTTCACGAACTTCCAGATGGACCGGTTCGGCGTGAAGAAACCGTCGCTCAAAGCCATCGCCCAAACCCCGGTGATCCCCGCCGTGCAAATGTCCGGCGGCGCTTCCCAAGCACCAGCCGCACCGGAGTTATTCTGGCTGGGTGCGTCGCTGCACGGCATCGTCGGCGAGGAATTCTCCGCCTTTGGAGTCAACAAGAACGATGCCGGTATCCAGCTCGTCAAGGTCCCTGCCGACTCCGCCGCCGCCAGAGCCGGCCTGCGCGCCAACGACCTCATTCAAGGCGTGAACGGCCCAAAGGTGTCCAACACGAACCACCTCTTCGCCGTGCTCAACACCGCCGACGGCGCACCGCTCAAGCTCCGCCTGATCCGCAATCAGAAGCCTGTGGAACTCGCCCTGCCAGCCACGCCCTTCATCAGCACCGAGACCGCCGACGATGCGAAAGGTTTCACCAAACTCATCCCGTCGCCTTCAAAAAATATCACCATCACCGCCAGCCAACAAGTGGACAACGATCCGTTGAATATCCTAACCGATGGTATTCTCGCCGCGGGATACGGTCCGGTCTTCACCAACGGCATCCAACTGGGAATCTACAAGATGAACCTCGGCTCCGCACAACCCGTTTCCTCCATTAGCTCGTGGTCGTTCAACCAGAATGGCAACCGCGGCCGCCAGTTCGTCACCATCTATGGCAGCAACTTCGAGACCGATCCCGGCTGGAACATCAAGGACGCCGGGAAGTTCACCCCACTCGGCAGCATCGACACCGCCTCCGTGCCCGCCGCGAATTTCACCGCCGCTTCCCTGCGCGCACCGTCCGGCTCCTCACTCGGCACCTTCCGCTGGATTGCCTGGGAAACCTCACCCGTAAACTCCATTTCGGAAAATACCGCATGGCAGGAGCTGTCTGTGGAAACCATCCGCTGATTCGATTGATGATTGATCCCACTACCGTCACGGGTGGGCTTTGGTTGGGCTCGCGGTAATCAGGAAATGCCATCACGCGGGCGAAGGAAAACGGTTCCATGCGGAGTTGAGGGCCGGTGGTGGCGAGAAAATCACAGCGAAGGGCATTCTTATTGCGCGAAGCATCGCACCCAATCCATGGGAAAAGTTTCGATTGAAAGACGACGCCAAATCAGCAAGAATGACTCCAAGGAAAAAAACGCTCATCATGTCAGAACTCCAAAAAATCCGAGACCGCAAAATCCGCGAGCGGCAGGAAGACCGGGAACGGTTGGCAAGGGATGAAGTCACCCGCGACGAACTGCAATGGCAAAACAGCATCATCCCCCGTGAGGTGGCCGAAGATCCGGAATGGAAACAGGTCGGCTTGGAAGCCGCCATCCGGAGCTTGGGACGCCCACGATCCACAGTCACCCTGCCAACCACCCTTCGCCATGAGCCACGAGCAGTTCTCTCCGACTGAACTCGAACCCATCCTAAAGATCGCCAGCGATTGCGGCCTGATCCTCGTCGGCGGTCAAGCGGTCGGGTGCTGGGCCACACTGCTTGAAAATCCGGCAGAGGAACCTTGGAAATCGCGGAGGCCCTATACCAGCAGGGACGCCGACGCGCTCTGCACGCGGAACCAAATGCTCCAGTTCGCAAAGACCCTTGCGGAACACGGGTGGGACGTCGAAGTGTTCGAACCCGACAAGAACGAGGAGAGGATCCACACGGGTGCCATTCGAATCGAGGGCATGATTGGCAAGCAACGCCAGACCCTTGTGATGAACCTGCTCAAACAATTGGAGGGACTGTCCAACCAAGAGATTGAGGAAACCGCGACCGAGATACCCATCGCCCAAAGTTCCATCCGGAGCATTGACGTCCTGCGACTTCTCGAATCCAAAACCATCAGCCTCAACAGCCTTGACCAAACCGGGCGACAGGATGAGACCCACCTGATCTTGTGTGTCGCCGCACTGAAACGAATTCTTCAGGAGACCGGAAAGGGACCGGAATGGCCGAACGCGCTCAAGTCCGCCCAAAGGATCATCCAAAACGCCAACCACCAAATTGGTTTGGACACCCTAACCCGGCATCAAATCAACCTCTTGGATGCAATCCCGTGGGACGCTTGGAGACAGGCCCCAATCCCCGGACTGCAAAAACTCGGCCATCAGGAACGAGACAACCGCAACGGAATGATGGAAACCTTGCATACCGCCGCAGAACTGGAGCAATGGCTCAAAACACTTCACTCCAAAACCCGGCAGGCGCCCGCCACACCCGAATCGCCTGGCAATCCAAATTAACACCCGCTCGATAGAAGGGGGTATGTTTACCGCGTCTTGCCCGACCCCACATCACCCGCTTTGCCTCCATTGGGGCACATCCAGAACGGGGGGAGGATTTTGGGGTTTCCGAAGTCTGCGGCGTTGCGGCAAATCTGCAAGTTAGTCGGGGGACTCATTCGTATCCCCAACGCGCGAAATTCGCTGTTTCCTCGGCGGCAATCACCCCGCTAGCGGCCCACAGCGGTTACGGATGGGCTTTGTTTCGGCTCGCGGTAGTCTGGAAAGGCCATCACGCGGGGGCTGCGTTTCGCCTGGTCGCCGATGACGAAGACCAGCATGCGGGAGCGTGGATCATGCAGCCACTTGGTCTGGCAGATCGGCCGGGAGTTGGCCTCGCCTGGGATCCGGCAGGCGAGCCTCACCTCATAATCGGTGGGCCCGCTGGCGGGTGCATTGAGAATGACGCAGGACTGCGCCGCCATGTTGAGTTTTTCGGATCCGACGAGGCCGCCGACGGCGTTTGGGGTGAGATTGATCCACAGCATCTGCCCCGGGCCGAGGCGGTTGGCGGCGGCGTTGACGATCTGCATGCGGACGGGAGCCACGGTGTTGGCGGAATCGTGGGCAAGGATCAGATAGATGTCGCCGGTGGCTTCCGGGACCTCCACAGCGGGAGCGCCGGCGGGAATGGCGCTCGCGTCGGCGGGGCGGGTGGAGAGCATGCGCAAGCGGATGGCACCGGCCGGGAGGGTGTAGATGCGCGAGAGGTTCATGCGCGGCAGGTCCACCTCCTGCGCGGTGGTGCCGTCGAAGAGGATGAGTTTCGAAGGTGCCTCATCGGGGGCATCAAGGAACAGAATCCGGCAAGTGCGCTCGGCGGTCGGTTGGGCAACGAGCAGGGCGGGAAACAAGCAGAGGATGAACAGGAAGCGCATGGTATGGGCGGGGTGTTGGAGACAGGCGACAACCAAGATGGGGTCAGACCTCATTGGGAGCTAGCCACTGGAAGGCAATGATTTGGAAACGGCGGCCGAAAGTCTTGTTGACGGCTTTGGTGGGCGGCGTGGTGATGTCGGGCAGGTCGCCGGGGTCAACGTAGTCGCGCGTGCGGCGGACGGTGGCTTCGCAGACGGCGCGGGCGAGGATCTTGCCCTGGGCGTCGCGGGCATCGCCGTAGCCACGGATCTTGAAGGTGTCGTCACGGGCGGAAAGCACGGGGGCGAGCGGGCGGAGCACGTCGGCCTGGCGCGTCCAACCGGGCAGGCCATAGGCGATCTTGCTCGCGGCGGCGGCGGGGAATTGGTATTCGGCGAGGTTCGCCATCACCGGCACGGCGAGGGCATCGGGCACGTTGTTGGCGGTGAGATAGGAGTCGATCGCGGCGTAGGGGTTGGTGGACTGGGTTTTGGCGAGTTCGTTGAGGGCGGCCTGGAGGGTGCCTGCGAGGGCGAGGTTGCCGGCGGAGAGTTGGCGGTTGACGAATTCCGCGAGCGAAAGGAAGGGTCCGCGGGCGCGGACCTGCTTGACGATTTCTGCGGCGAACGCGTCAAGCAGCTTGCCGTCGAGCACTCGATAGCCGGTGAATTCGCTCGCCTCGCTGAAGCTGCCGGAGGTGCCGTCGGTGCCGGCCGCCGCGTCACCGGCGATGCTGAACCGGGAGTACGCGTAATCTGTTTTCCCTGACAAGCCGATATCCCAATTCCCGCCGGTTTGCCTGATATAGGGGATTTTCTGGTCGCGGGCGTGACCTAACATCGCCCGCCAGGCGCTCACCGAGGTGGAGTTCACGTTGAACATGCCCTCGACTTCGAGGTGCGAGGCAATGGATTTCCAAGAGGCGGTGGGGCTGACGTATTTCGTGTAGAGCTGGCTGGCGCTGGAGGGGCCGGCGGCGGCGAGCGTCTGGTCGGCGCGGATCGGCTGATAGCCACGGTTGCCCAGCGCTGCGGTGCCACCGGCGAAGTCGCTGAACACCTGCTGGATGCTGCGGCCGGAAGTCCCGAAGGCGGTGGGGTCCGGGGCGATGGAGGAAAAAAACCAGTCGTCGAACAGCAGGTGGTTGGCGCAGTAGGAGTCGTCATGTTGGAGGTTGGCGGGCAGCGCCGCGTCGGCCGAGTTGACCACCGCGTTGGCGGGCAGCAGCGGGGTGGCGTCCGAGTTGCCGATCAGGTTGAAGGCAAAGGGCGGGATCGGGTTTTCGTAACGGAGGTCCCAATGCTGCAGCTCGCCGAGGGACTGGAGCGGGCGCGTCGGCACTTCGGCGATGACGCAGCGCGACAGGCCGTCGGACTGTTGGAAACCCGTGACGATATAGCCGTGATTGGAGGCGTCCGCATTGGGCAGGTAACTGTCACCTCCAGGGCTGTGCTTTACGAAGCTGAAGTCGAACGGCGAGTTGACCGGATGTTTGGTGCCGCCGTAGTGGTGCTGGATGGTGGATTCCTTGGTATCCTGCCCGTCGCCCATGGCGGTGAAGTTGACCAGCGGGCTGGATTGCACGAAGCCTTTGGCGGGGATGTGAGTGTTGCTGGCCATGCGCGCGCCAAACACGGCGGACATGAATGGCGCGGGGTTGGTGACGCACTGGCTGAGTGTGGCTTCAGCCAGTTGGGTCAGCGGCTTGTAGATGGCGTTGGCCACCTCTTTGGAATTGACCATCCGATAGGCCAGATACGCTGGCGACCAGAGTCCTTCAGGACTGATGTTTCCTGCTCCCGCGATCATGTTCAGACGCATGCCGACGCCCGGGACCAGATCCTGGTATTGGGTGTCAAATTTGGCATCCGCCTTGATGGTGGAGGCCGGGGGTAGAACGAGCGGCTTGCCGGTGTCATCGAGAACGGGTAAATAGTGCCCGCCGCGGCTGCGGTATCCGGGTTCCATTGCAATGAGGGTGCCGTCCGGCACCGGGGTGGTGGACTGTGGGCTGAAGATTTGGGTTTCGCCGGGTTTCAGGTTGACCCTGGCGGCGATGCTATATGTTTGGTCCAAAGCTTGCGAAAGTGGCGGATCGTTGTTGGGCCCGGCGACGGGATACTTTCCGCGCGTGAGACGGTGGTATTTGGTGTTGGCAAGGCCGTTGATGGTGTAACAAAGAGCGGGAGGCAGGGAGTCGGTAAATTGGAACTTCAGGGTCGGCGTGGAAATTTGCACATTGTAGGGGTTCCAGAGAGTGATGACGGGGGTAAGCAGCAGGCGTGGCTCAAGATAACCGGCTGGATTGGCGGGTTGGCCGGCGGCCGGCG
>CAIQXC010000292.1 GCA_903875675.1 Akkermansiaceae bacterium | reverse complement strand
TGCTCAGGGAGAATTCGGGTGCCGACGTTGTAGCGATCCCCAAGGTTCTGGGTGAACAGTCGTTGTCCGAGAAATATGAAGATCTGGCGGCCAACCTGGTCGCGGCGATCAGGTCGAGCGAAACGATCCAACTCAGGGCATACAATCTTTGGGCATTAAGCCGGATTCATGCCTCAGAGATGGCCCCTGGGTGGAACAGCCTCCTCGCACCGATCGATACATCTTACCTCCAGAACGTCGTTGCCACGATGTACGGAGACGTCTCCCGTCGCAGGTTGGATGCGGAATCGCAACCGGCAATGCGGGCCTCGAAGGTCCGGGAGATGATCAGGCAGGTGAAGATCAAACCGACCAATTTCTGAACCGATGACTATTGTGAAATTCCTTCGACTCGCCGTTTTCGGAATAGGTATCGGATTGAGTGCTCCGGCTTTTGCGGCATTTGCCGTAGGAAGCGTGGTTGAGAATCCGGCGACATTGGCGGCTAGAGACCTCGATGAGCTTATTGGCATGGTTGGCGATGGGATCAACCCATCACAGATCGCGATGCATGGGGGTGACTTTGAAGCCTACTTCCAAGGATCGGAAAATTTCCGGGCTGGAAAGGTGTTTGAGGCGGTTGTCGCCGAAAGAGCAAATTTGAAACTTCTAGGTGGCAAGGCATTACTCGTCACGGCGGCCGAAGGTGAGAAGCAGGGCGCGGCCGATATGATGCTGGCAACCAAGAACCAAGCGGGTTATGTGGTGAATGAATTGTATCAGCTCAAGTTAGGATCTGGGGCTGCGAAACAAGCGCTCACGGATCTCAAATACGCTGGTATGAAGGTAATTACAACCCAGGAAGCATACGACCAGATCGCAGAGGAAGTCCGGCGTGGAATCAGCAAGAAGGCCAGCTTGGGGAAGGAGATTTCGCCGGAAATCGCTAACCTGAAGGAGGCTCTGGAATCCGGGCGAATCCTCAAGGAGTTGCCTGGCGGAGTTCCTTTGCCTACCCGGGAGGAGGTAAAGGCAATATCGAAGGTATACTATAGCGACATTTGGGAGAAGCTGTGCAAGGCGGTACAGGGATCGGCGGCAACAGCGGTCGCTCCTGTTACCGAAATTACAATAGAGGCGGAACTAACAGTGGCATCCATCGGCATGGAATTGTTGGCAGCTGACGAGGCGTTGGTTACCTCTGGGGCTGAGGCCGCGCTTTCGAGTACACGGCGTTTGGCCAATTTGACCGGCAGACTCTTGCAGGAGTTGGGACGGGGCGCAATGGTACTTGACGTTGGCTATACATCGTGGCTTGTCGGAACTGCCTGTGGGCAGTGGCAGGACGGCTCCATGGCGACCGATGAATTTCTGGTGATGTCGTCGATGAGAACAATCAAGATGTGTCTTGAAATCGCGGCCATTGCCGACCCTGAGTTATTTTCAAAGGCTGCCTTCACCGTTGCCTTTATCGTGGTGTCCGGGGTCGACTATGCATGCGAGCAGTTTTTTAACTCAAAGAGAGAAGACCTTCGCGTTGCATTGATGTCCCTTGAGACCGAGGAGCGCTACCAGATGACCCGCCAAATTGTATTGGGCAACTGATCAGATTGGTGCCCCCTGCCGATGGCTGGAATATTGGGGGCTCTTACGAACCCCAAACACTCAGCTTACTCAGTGCGTCAGAGATACCATCATGGTGCCCAACATGTGTCCGACATGACGGCTGGGAATGACGTGGGAATGACGTGGGAATGACGTGGGCAGGCAACCTGGTAGCGTCTCCCCATCCGCCACATCCCTTTGGAGTTGCCGGAATCGGCCAACTTGCGATACCGCTAGGCAGCCTTCGACTCGTCCTTCTCTACGCCCGTACCATTCTCGTAGTATCTGGCGAGGAGTGACGCACTCCACTGGCTAGCGACCAGGCTGAGGATCACCGAAAGCGCAAAGGCCGCTGTGCCGAGGTGGAGGGTGACGTGGCTGCCGCTAGGTAATGTTTTGACCACCATCACCAACAAGGCGATTACAAAAACCTCCAACATGGCGTAGCGGGAGACCGCCTGGAAAAATCGAAACCAGGCTACCCCGATGCCACCGATCATGTTGCATTCCCACCACAGGACACTCAGTTTGACCACGGGCAGAACCAGCGACACCAGCCCGAGAAGCAATGCCAAACAAACTTCACCACCTTCCCAGAGTTCATAAATGCCGCCCGGCAAGGTGAGCGAATGCGGGCGAAGTTGGTCAGCGGCAACCAATCGCACCAAGGCGGTCCACGCGCCGGCACCGGGTTGGATCGTCAAAAGGGGCAATACCAGACCCGCACCAAATGCCACGCTGGAGAGCAAAACCAGCCATGAGACAATGTGCCGGAGATGTGTTTTCATGGGCTATTCGAAAAGGTCTTATCTAGTAATTCATCCAACATCTTCCCGGCCTTTTTTAGTCCAGTTACCGCCTCTTCCGAGATTTCAAGGACTGCCTCCCCAGCTTCCTCGACAATGAAAGGCTTCGCACCAGCCATAACAACTGGAGGCTTCTTGAGCCAGGCGATGTCGCAGGTGGCGGAAAAAGGAGATTTTCCTTTTACGCGGGTCATTTGGTCTGGCTCATCAGCCACCATGATTAACACACGCCGCAGAGTGCCGGAGGATGTAACCTCGTTGGAGCCCAGACGCAGGCTTTCCAGAGGAATCTGCAAGCCACCGACAAAGTCCTTTCTTAGAAGATGTTCATTGAATATACCGATCACG
>CAIQXC010000291.1 GCA_903875675.1 Akkermansiaceae bacterium | reverse complement strand
GTCGTTCGACTCCTGGAACGGCAACACAACCAGCGACGCAATCAGTGGCCACTGGCTCAAATTCCAACAAAAAAAATCCGCCGCCCCGCCCACCATCATCGCCGGCCCGTTCGGCCCGGCCCTCCATTTCGACGGCCAAGGCAGCTATGCCCACTCGGATTACCCCGGCGTCGGTGGCTCCCAACCTCGCACCATCGCCTGCTGGCTGCGCATCCAACCCAACGACGCTGGCACACCGCCCTCCCCTAACGGGATTATTGCATGGGGCGTCAAGCGGGCTGCCGGCAAATGGCAACTCGCTTGGAACCAGATACCCGGCCAGGGGCGAGTCGGCGCTCCCCGCGTCGAATTCGGCGACGGCTTTGTCATCGGCTCCACGGACCTGCGGGACGGCCGCTGGCACCACCTCGGCGTGGTCTATCTAGGCGGCCCGAAGGCGAACGTCGCCACGCATGTACGGATCTACGTCGATGGCCACCTCGATTCCCTGACTGGCCGACGTCAACGGCGGATCGACACTGACACCACCTCGGCGGCGGCCCGGCCACTGATGCTTGGCCGCTACCTAGGTCAAACACCTGCTGGCTCGCCGTTTTTCTTCGAGGGCGATCTGGACGAGGTGTACGTTTTTGATGGGCCACTGTTGCCCGGCCAAATCGGGCACCTGATGAAGTTCAACAGTCTCCGTCCACCATCAAACTGAGACGTCCTCCACTATTAAGCTAACACATCATCCATGGCGTTGATGAGTTGCTGCATGGTGGCGGAGGTTTCATTACCCATGTTGGAGATGCGGAACGTGAGGCCTTTGATTTTTCCGTAGCCGCCATTGATGATATATCCGTGCTTGCTCTTGAGCGTTTTGATGAAGGCCCCCTGATCAAAGTCAGCCGGCTTGGCAAAGCACGTCAGCGAGATCGATTGGTTGCCAGCAGGCGCGAAATTGGCAAAGCCATGGCGCGCGCCCCAGGCATGGACGATGGAATTGTTAGACGCGTGACGGGCATAGCGCTGGGCCAAGCCTTCGGCGGCGATGGTGCCGAGGATGTATTGCAAGCCGAAGATCAGTGAGATGGCCGGGGTGGACGGTGTGTTGTTTTTTTCCGCGTTCTTCGCAAACTCAATGAAATCAAAATAATAACCCCGGTTAGGCTGGCTCTTGGCACGCTCCAGCGCCGCTTCCGAGCAGAAAAACACCGTCAGCCCGGGCGGCAGCGCCAGCGCCTTTTGAACCCCGGCCAGCAGCACATCGATGCCAAGGGCGTCCATTTCAATGGGCACGGCGGAAAACGAAGATACGCTATCAACGACGAAGATCACCCCGGGGAACGCCTTGACCACTTCGGCGATACCGGCCAGATCATTCATCACGCCGGTGGAAGTTTCGTTGTGGATGAGGGTGACCACGTCGAACCCACCTTCCGCGAGTTTGGCGCGCACAGCCTCTGGAGCGATGGCTTCGCCCCAGCCGACTTGGATTTTGTCGGCGGCGAGTCCGAGTTTGAGGGCGACGTCGCACCATTTGTCAGAGAAGGCACCACAGCAAAGGGTGAGGACTTTTTTAGCGCACAGGTTGCGTAGCGCGGCTTCCATCACGCCCCAGGCCGACGAGGTGGATAGATAGGCGGGGCGGTTGGTGCCGGCGAGTTGTTGCAGGCCGGGTTGCACAGATGCATATAACTCCTCGAACTCGCTGCCACGGTGGCCGATCATCGGATGACTCATGGCGGCAAAAGTCTCTGGAGAAACATTGATCGGACCGGGAATGTAAAGTTTTGACATGGGGGAATGGTTGTTGATTAGGAAACTGCGCTTGAAAAAAATCGTCCGGGGGCTTGGCCTCAGGGGAGCAAGCCGTAGGTCTCCAGCAGATCGGCTAGAACGACGGTTTGAGCCTCGCTCAGCCCGGCGAGGGGAAGGCGCAGATCTGCGGCACAATGGCCTTGAAGAGCCAGCGCGGATTTGATCGGCACTGGATTCACATCCAGCGACATCAGGCCGCGCATCAACGGATAGTATTGGCGCTGGATGATGAGGGCCTCGTCGAACGAACCGTTGAGGCAGGCACGCACGAGGCGGGCGATCACGTCGGGGATGAGATTGGAAGCCACGGATACCAAGCCGCTGGCACCACAGGCAATGAACGGCAGGGTGAGTGGATCATCGCCACAAAGGATGGCGAAATCATCTGGCAGCACCTGCAGCAATTGGTTCACCCGATCGACCGATCCGCCGGCTTCCTTGATGGCGCAGATGTTAGGAAAATCCGCGGCGAGCCGGGCGACGGTGTCCGGGGCGATTTCAATCACTGAGCGGCCCGGCACGCTGTAGAGCATAAGCGGCAGCTGGGTGGCCTGGGCGACGGCCTTGAAGTGCAGGTAGAGGCCTTGCTGCGAGGGTTTGTTGTAATAAGGGCAAACCAGCAATGAGCCGGTGGCTCCGAGATCTTCGGCGACTTTGGTGAGTTCGACCGCCTCGGAGGTCGAGTTGGAGCCGGTACCGGCCACCACTTGGCAGCGGCCTGCGGCGAATTCAACCGCCAGGCGGATCACCTCGATGTGTTCGTCGGCATCGAGCGTGGGAGACTCGCCGGTGGTGCCACAGGGGACGATGCCGTCCACGCCGCCAGCGATTTGCCGCTCGATGAGGGATTGGAAGGCGGCGACATCGAGGACGCCGTCGCGGAACGGGGTGATGAGGGCGGTATAACTACCAGAGAATTGCATGGCGGGCGGAGCATGAATGATCGGAGCGATTCCTCCAAGCGGTAATTTAGATGTCAATTTCGCCCTCAAACACAAAATCCGCCGGCCCGGTTAGAGTAACGTTGCAAAACCCTTGATCCCCGGATTTTTCAAAACCCACTTCCAAGGTGTCGCCGCCCTCCACGTCAACCTGAATCGGGCTGGGTGCTCCGCTGAGCAGGTGGTGGACCAAGGCGGAGGCGACCATGCCGGTGCCACAGGCGAGGGTTTCGTCTTCGACGCCGCGTTCAAACGTGCGGATCGAAATGTGCTGGGCAGAGAGACCGACCGCGAAATTGGCATTGGTACCCGCAGGGGCAAAGGCCGGGTGGTGGCGAATGGCGCTGCCCTGCTTGGCGACGTCGAAGGCGTCAAGTTCCTCTGGGCTGGCGAGGAAGGCGACGACGTGCGGCACGCCGGTATTGATGAAGTGGAGGGGAGCGGCCAGACCGGCAACCGTAGCGCCGGTGTCCAGCTGCAGGTCTTTGGGTGCGCTCATGGCGATGCGCACGTTATCGCCAATCATCTCAGCTGACAACGTTCCGGCCAGCGTCTCGAAGGTGACCCGTTCGGCGAGACGGTCGCCAAGATGAGCGGTGAATCGCCCAAAACAACGCGCCCCGTTGCCGCACATTTCCGCC
>CAIQXC010000290.1 GCA_903875675.1 Akkermansiaceae bacterium | reverse complement strand
GATCGGTAGGGTGAACGGCACAAATCCGGCGAGCACGGAGAACTGGCTGACGAAGGCCCTGAGGTAGGGGTAGGCGACCGCAGGAGCATTCACCTGCGGAAAATGCGAGATTCTAAACTCTTCTGTAATATCTTCGGAAGTCTCAAAAACCGCCAGGAAACTGAGTGCCAACTGGTTGGATGGGCTAAGAGGAGCCTTCAAATCAAAGATTACGGCGAATCCGCGAGGTTGCTGGTCATTGAAAGCGGGTGCGTATCGCAATTCGTCCACGACATCCTGTCCCATCGGCAGCTCGTCACAACGAAGACTGCGGATGAAAGTCTGAACCAGGCGGAACTGCATGGCGGTCAAGCGGCGAGCGCGAGTTCACTGGAATTTGCAGCGGCGGAAACCTCAAAACCTGAGGCGGTTACAGGAACAGCCTCGTTTTCGGATAGGAGCGCTTCCAGCCAAGGATCTGCAAACACACACCCGACATTCTCCAACTCGGCACGCAGCTCGTCGTCGGACATTGCCGCGAGCTTGGATTCGAGGTCGATTTTGAATTCTTCGAGGTTCATGGGGGGGGGGCTGGTTATTGGATGCGGCCCAGATACGTGACCGAGATCGAGCTCTTGTCAATTACAGAAACCGGGTCCCGGACACAAATGACACGCACGTTCGGAAATCTGGAGGTGATTTGGAGCCTTCGCGTCGTGGTGAATTTAATATAGAAGTCCTGAACGAGGACGTCAAAGCCAAATTTCTCCGCAAGCCATTTGACGATGTCGTTGTCATCGTAGCCTCCGACCGCCCGGACCCGGCGGCAGATGGCCTCCCTGGCGGCGTTGACCTTCGCCTTACCGTCATCCTGCGTCATGTCCAGGGGTTTTCTCGCCACAATCGTGGCCTTGAGAACGGAGTAGTCGTGGTAGAATCTGGTTTGCCGGGCATTGTCCCAGGATTGAGCGATTGCCCATTGCTTGGCGTCTTCCGCCGGATTGGAAAACCCCGCACCGAAGAAATAAACCCCCTCACCCAACCAGTGGTCGTTACCGCGGCTGCACTTGAAATTTTCGGCCTTGATGCCAGGGACGTTGGCCGAATCGCATCCGTGGTAGCCTGAAATGGGGGTATGCGCTTGATCCTGTGACATGGTGCAGTTTTGAAGAGGCTTTCACGCCAGCAGTTTGGAGGCAAGCCTTTTGAGGGGCATTTGTGGGCCGCTTGCGCTGCCGGAAGTCACGCAGGGCGCTAACCTGAAATCCCGGCACCCTAACCCAGATCATCCTGATGGCCGCCGACTCACCCCATCCGCATCCGCTCCAGGGCGGCGTCCAGCTCAGCCTTCCTGAATCGCACCGCCCGGCCGATCTTGTAATAGGGAACCAGACCGGCCATGCGCCAGCAATAGAGGTTGCGTTTGCTGACCCTGAGGTAGGCGCAGGTGTCTTTTTCGGTGAGGAGAGGGGAGGGGGCTTGTTCGGTGCGCGGCGAATCGGTTGGCGTGTCCATGCCGGTGTTGGCCATGTCAACCACTGCCTAACTGAACGGGTGGCGACAAATGGCGACAACCAGATTGCCACCGCGGTTCCAGTTGGCCAAATGGTGAAAAAATCTGATGGCAAATAGCGGCCAATTACGGCAAATAAAAGCTGTAACACGCTTATTATGAACGCCTTACGACACTCTCTTAATCAATTGGTCCTAGGTTCAAGTCCTAGCCGGGGTACCAACCCACAACCCATTCATTCCCAATGGGTTCCAGCGGAAAAATCCGCTGATTTTGACACCATTTCCAGCGTCATGGTAGCCCATGGCGACAAAATGGCGACAACTCAAGCGGACCTATCCAATTCGGCCAATCCGCATCTCTGCCCCCCTCCAGCCCCCAAGCGTGGCAAGCACGGCAAACCCGCCGCCACGGCCAAGTTCGGCTCGGCCAGCGTGCCGATCTATCGCTGTGATTCAGGCGGCCGGATCCGCTACGCCATCTCCCACTACCGGGACGGCAAACGCCTGCGCCAGTTCTTCACCACCCTTGAGGCGGCCAAGAAGGAAGGCCTGTTCGTGGCGCAGCGAATCCAGGCCGG
>CAIQXC010000289.1 GCA_903875675.1 Akkermansiaceae bacterium | reverse complement strand
GGCGTCCTTGGCGTCCTTGGCGTCCTTGGCGTCCTTGGCGTCCTTGGCGTCCTTGGCGTCCTTGGCGTCCTTGGCGTCCTTGGCGTCCTTGGCCCGGCGGGTGTCTTGAAGCCTGGGATGATCGATAAGCGCTTTCAAGTTTTCCGCGACGAGGCCATCTTGATTGAGTTCCTTGGCGGTTTCAGCGGCCTGCCAATAGGCTTCCGCACAGATTTCAGGGAGGCTTTGATAGGTGATCTCAACTCTTTGATAGGTAGCGTAGGCCTTCTTGAGAAGCTCGGTGGCCCCATCACCGGGCGGGGCCTTGGCCGCCTCCACCCGGTAGCCGTCCGCCATCATCAGATAGGCTTTGGCAGCCATTTCTCCGCGGAACTTCTTATCGCCGACCACCTGCTCGGCGAGCTTGCGGCCTTCATCGAATTTGCCGAGGTCGATGAGGGCTTGGATTTTGCCGAGAGTGGTTTCGCAGAAACGGGATGTGCCATGATTGTTCGTGAGGGCATCCTCGAAGATTTTGAGGGCTTGTTCTGGATTCTTTCGGGCGAGGGCGAGGTTGCCG
The DNA here is from genome assembly GCA_903875675.1 of Akkermansiaceae bacterium. Taxonomy (GTDB): domain Bacteria; phylum Verrucomicrobiota; class Verrucomicrobiia; order Verrucomicrobiales; family Akkermansiaceae; genus Luteolibacter. The sequence continues at coordinate 9,858 of CAIQXC010000289.1, read as the reverse complement.
AGGCCGAGCGGGCCGGCATCGGAGAACAGCGAGTCCTTGTAGTTGGCGGCTAAATACCGGAACATCGCCTCAGCACCCTCGAGATCATTTTCCTGAAGAAGAATATCGCCACACACCGATAGCAGTGTCGGGCTGAGCACGGCCGGTTCCCTGGCATATTTGGTGGCAAGGTCTTTGAGCAGGAAATCGGAGCGCTCGGTCCGGCTCTTCCGATAGAACAACTGGCTCAAACGGGCTTGGGCATAGAGCATGCGGGCGGTGGCGGTGGGGTTGGGCTTGTCGCCGACCACCTGTTTGAGGGTCTCGACGAGTTGCTTGTCGAGTTGATCGGCGAGGGCTGCCATTTCCTCCTTGGCAGGTTTTTTGCGCGGCACGATGGCTTGAACCATCAGGTCTAGGAGGTACTCGACTTGTTGTATGGTGGGATTACCGATGCGGGGGCGCAGGGAGTCGGCGAGCATATGGGCACCTTCCTCGCCTTTACCTTCGCGTATGTCCTTTTTCACCTTATCTCCGAACCCCTGCAGTAAAAACGGATTGTCGGGATTTCTTCGCAGGTATTCGCCATGCATCTCGGCGATGGCACTCCAATCCTTCCTTGCTTGCAGAATCGTGGTGGCGGAATCCAGTGCGTATTGGATCACATCGTCGGGACTCTTGCTAAAGAGCGCCTTTTGATAGGCTGCGAGTGCCTTGTCATCCTCGTGGCTTTTTTTATAGGTGTCTGCGAGCAGACACAGCATAGATCCGTTAGATACATCATTTGGATGACCTTCCATAAAAGTCTCGATCTCGGTGATTATCTTATTAGGTTCCACCCGGGTGTCATTGGAATCGATGTAAGACAGTCGGTACTGCAAGTCGCCGGCATACAGGCCATCGGGATATTTGCGAAGATATTCAGAGCAGGCGGCCACAGTTTTCTGGTATTCGTTGTTCAGGAAATGCGCCAACGCTAGATAATAGAGCGCAGGTTCGTAAAATTCGCTCTTGGGATAGTTGCGGGTGACTCTTTCAAACAATTTCGTGGACAACGCAAAGTCAGCGGCGTTGCCGGCGTTGCCGGCGTTGCAGATATGCGCCAGTCCTTGATAGAAGATAATGCGGTCGAGGTAGGTGGACTTTGGGAAGCGGGCTTCGAGGGCGGCGCAGTAGGTGGCCACCTCCTGCCATTTCGCCTGTTCCACCAGCCGCTCGCCGGTCAACAGGCATTTGTACTCCACGGCCTGCTGGTCGCGCTTCGGATCATGGGCTGGAGCAGTGGACTTGGTCACGGCCGGGGGCGGCTTAGCCGGAGCATAACACGCGGCGCAGCCGAAAGCCGTGGCGGCAAGAACCGCGCAAACCATCGCACCGCGGGAATGATGGGGCGTCAGAGCCAGCCTGCTTGCAAGGGAAACTTCCAGCAGATTCATGCAAGCAGCGTAGCTTGTAACTCCGGCGGAACAAGCAAGAATACTCTGGATTTTTTGTTAGCACAGGATAACTGACAAGGCACGGAGGTAGTGCTAGGCTGGAGGCATGAGTGACCCGGATCCCAGCGCAGCCCGTCCCCCCCGCCGCCCGCGTTACGGCGGGAGCAACCCGCGTCGATTCGAGCAAAAGTACAAGGAGCATGATGGCGGGCGCTATCCGGAGACGGTGGCCAAGGTGATTGCCTCGGGCAAGACGCCTGCCGGAACCCATCTACCGATTATGATGGAGGAGTGCCTGGCGGCCCTTGGCTTGCGTGAGGGCAGCATTGGCGTCGATGCCACACTCGGCTACGGCGGGCACGCGGCAGGGATTTTGAAGCGGATCACGGGTTCCGGCAAATTGTTGGGCATGGATCTCGACCCCTTGGAAATGCCCAAGACTCTTGCCCGTCTGCGGGCACTGGGTTTTGGAGAAAACACGTTTGAAGCGCTGCGTTGCAACTACGCAGGACTGGCCAAGGTGCTCGCCGAACGCGCTATCGACGGGGTGGACTTCGTGTTTGCCGACCTCGGTTGCTCATCGATGCAACTGGACGATCCGGCACGCGGCTTCAGCTTCAAATTTGCGGGTCCGCTCGACATGCGAATGAACCCAAATCGCGGACTCAGCGCCGCCGATTGGCTGGCCAAGGTGACAACAGCAAAACTGGAAACGGCGCTCCACGAACACGCCGATGAACCGCAAGCCGCCGAACTTGCACTGGCACTGGCCGGCCGCCGCTTCGCCAATACCATGGCACTCACCACAGCCGTTCGAACCTGCCTGAGCGGCCGCGCTGAAGAGGGGGTGGAACTGACGATTCGGCGAGTGTTCCAGGCCGTTAGAATAGCCGTAAACGAGGAATTCACCGCCTTGGACGGCTTATTGCGGGTGCTGCCGGATTGTCTGAAACCCGGCGGCAGGACGGTTTTTCTAACATTTCATTCAGGGGAGGACCGTCGGGTGAAGAAGGCGTTTCAAGCTGGCTGGCGAGACGGGGTGTACTCCAGCATCAGTGAGGAAGTGGTCACCGCCAGTCCTCAGGAACGCCACCTCAATTCACGCAGCAGCTCTGCCAAACTGCGCTGGGCCATCAAGGCCTGATCCCTCACAACTGGTCCCACAGCAGCTTGGCCGTCAGGACGAAAACCACCACCAAAAACACCACGCGCACAAACGGCGCACCGTGCTTGATCACCAACCCGGAACCCAGGCGTGCACCGATGAGTTGCCCGGCAATCATGACCAGTGCGATTTTGAACATCACGCTGCCAGCTATCAGAAAAACCAGCAGGGAGGCCACGTTACTTGTTAGATTGACCACCTTGGTGTAGGCCGTGGCCCGCGTCAGTTCAAAACCGCGCAGGCTGAGCAGGGAGATGGTCCAGAATGAACCGGCGCCAGGACCGAAGAAGCCATCATAAAACCCCAGCACAGAGCCGCCGAGCATGGCGAAGGTGTTGGAGGAAAGCCTGGCGGCCCTGCGTTGCAGGCCTAGGCGCGGGCTGAGCAGCGTATAGACGGCCACCGCCAACAGCAACCACGGAACCATCGCTTTGAGCAGGGCCTTATCCAGATGCGTCACCGCCCAAGTACCCAGTGCCGCAAACACAAAGGTCACTCCGATAGCCAATCGCACGTCGGCCCAGCTAATCCAGCCGGCCCGGGCAAAGCGGGTAACGGCGAGCGAGGTCCCGCAGGCCGCCTGCAATTTGTTCGTTCCCAATGCCATTTGGACGGGCAGGCCGGCCCACAGCAGGGCGGGCACGCTGATGAGGCCGCCGCCACCAGCGATGGCATCGATCAAGCCAGACAGCAACCCGGCGAAGAATAGCAGGTAGAGCTGCATGCCGAGAGTTAGGCAGAGTGCGGCGGGGCGGGCAAGACTGGTGCGTCGTTATCTCGGCATTGGGAAGGCGCGGTTGAAGGAGAAGACTTCATCACGGATGAACGTGAGACGGGCGGCATCTTCCGGTGCAAGGAGGACTTGATGAATGAAATCGGCAACTTGTTCCACGTCCGCCTCGCGCATGCCACGGGTCGTAACGGCGGGGGTGCCGATTCGGATGCCGCTGGGCTTCATCGGCGAACCGGTGTCAAAGGGAATGGAATTTTTGTTCACCGTGATGCCGGCCAAGTCGAGGGCGTGGGAGGCGAGGGTGCCGTTGAGGCCCATGCTGCGCAGGTCCACGAGCATGAGGTGGTTGTCGGTGCCGCCGGAGACAATCCGGTAGCCGTGGTGGGTGAGGCGGGCGGCGATGGCCTGGGCGTTGCGGACAATTTGCTGCTGATAGGTTTTAAATTCCGGCAGGAGTGCCTCGGCGAAGCACACGGCTTTGGCGGCGATGGCATGCATGAGCGGTCCGCCTTGGATGCCGGGAAACACCTGGGAGTCGATCCGTTTGGCAAATTCTTCCTTGCATAAAATGATGCCCCCTCGCGGACCTCTCAACGATTTATGAGTGGTGGATGTGACGAAATGTGCGTGCGGCACCGGGCTGGGATGCACGCCCGCAGCGACCAGTCCGGCGATGTGCGCCATATCAACAAACAGATAGGCACCGATCTCCCGGGCGAGCCGCCCCATGCGCTCGAAGTCGATGATGCGCGAGTAAGCCGAAGCCCCCACGGTGATGAGGGCTGGCTTGAGGGCACGGGCAGTGGCTTCCAGCTCGGCGTAGTTGATTCGCTCGTCATCGGGGCTCACCCCATAATGGGTCACCGCGTAAAAACGCCCGGAAAAATTGGCTTTGTGGCCGTGGGTGAGGTGGCCGCCATGGGCCAGATCCATGGTTAGAATCTTGTCACCGGGTTGCAGCACGGAAAAATAGACGGCGGTATTGGCCTGCGAGCCGGAGTGGGGTTGCACGTTGGCGTGCTCGGCTCCGAAGATCGTCTTGGCGCGATCGATGGCCAACTGCTCGACCACATCCACATTTTCACACCCGCCGTACCAGCGGCGGCCGGGGTAGCCCTCCGCATATTTATTAGTGAGCACCGATCCCTGGGCTTCCATCACTGCCGGCGAGGCAAAATTCTCTGAGGCGATCAATTCGATGTTGTTGCGCTGGCGGTGGGCCTCGGCGCTGATGGCAGCGGCGATGGGCGCATCCACCTCGGCGATCCGGCTACCGGATGCCTTGCATACGCGCTGGATGTGGCGTCCGCCGGCGAAGGCGGTGGCGAGGAAGGCGTCTGCCATGGCGATGGCGGTGGGTTCGTCGGAAAATTTGCCGGCGAGGCAGAGGATGTTGGCATCATTGTGCTGACGGATGATGACGGCTTCCTCGGGCGAGCGAGCCGAGGCGGCCCTCACGCCGCGGTGGCGATTGGCGGCAATGCACATGCCAGCAGCGGTTGTGCAGGCGAGGATTCCAAAGTCACAACTGCCATCGGCCACCGCCCGGGCCACCAAATTGGCGTAATCGGCGTAATCCACGGCCTCGTGGCCCTGTGTGCCGAAGTCTTGGATGGGGTGACCGGCCGCGGCGAGATGCGCAGCAACGGCATTTTTCAGATCAACGGCACCGTGATCGGCACCAAGGGCAATGCGGAGGGGAAGGAGGCTCATAGGATGGCGGAGCGCATTCAAACCGCTCGGCGGCCGCTTGGGAATCGCAAATTCAAGGAATTGTCTGATCCGCCGCCGCGCACCTCACATCCTGAATCACCAGTTGCAGCGTGGTACGCCCACGGTACGTGTTGCGATCAATCGAAAACGCGATGTCCCACGGCGGATCGGGCAACGGGCATTCTCCGCCACCGAAAAACACCGCGTCTTGCTCGTTGATACCTTGCCGCAACAAGAGCCGCAGATGCTGGTTCTTCATGTGCAGCGGCCTACGGCTCAATTCCACTTTGCGCGTGACAAAAATTGGCTGCGGGTTGCTATTGCCGAAGGGTTGAAGCAATTCATAGCTGGCCAAAAATTCCAGCGATAGCTGCTCAAAGCTGATCTCAGCGTCGTATTTTAGCGTCGGTTGGCGTTGCTCATCACTCGTGTTGGCCAGCACATACGCCCCAAAATGCTCGCGAAAACTGTCGATCTTCTCCTCGCGGATCGACAGACCTGCCGCCATCGCGTGGCCACCGCCCGCCTCCAAATCCTCGCCGCAAGCGCGGATCGCCTCCACCAAGGAAACCCCCTCGATGCTGCGCCCCGACCCTTTGCCTAGCCCATCCGCATCAATGGCCATCACAAACGTCGGCTTGTGGTATTGGCGCATCAAACGAGAGGCCACAATGCCCACCACCCCGTGGTGCCATAGCCGAGAGCCTAACACAATGACCGGATCGAGTGAGGGATCGAAATCTATTAGAATCTCGACCGCCTGCTCGCGGATGAGCCCCTCATATTGCTGGCGCTGGCGGTTATAGGCGTCGAGCTGTTGGGCGAGGGCGAGCGCCTCGCTGCTGGTCTCGGCATTTAGCGCGGCTAGGGCCACCTCGGGTGCATCCATCCGGCCGGCCGCATTGAGCCGCGGGCCAATCCGGAATCCGACGTCCATGGAAGTGGCCTCGCCGTGCATTCCGGTGACTTCCTGGAGGGCCCGCAGGCCGAGGTTGCGGGTGTGGGACAATTGTTTGAGTCCATGGCGGACCATCAGCCGGTTCTCGCCAATCATCGGCACAATGTCTGAAATGGTGGCCACCGCCACCAAGTCAATGAGATGTTTCAAATCGAGGTCGGCCGGGCGCGTCTTGAGCAAGGCATGACCCAGCTTGAATGTGACGCCGGCGGCGCAGAGGTAGGTGAAAGCCGTGCCGCATTTCGGGTTGACCAGCGCGCAACAATCCGGGCGCCCTGCGGGTCCGGGTTCGTGATGGTCAAAAATGAGCACATCAATGCCATCGGCCCTCAGGCTGGCCACTTCGGCCAGCGAGGTGGTGCCGCAATCCACCGCGATGAGCAGGTCCGGCTTGATGCCATCCTCCATGCAGCGGACCAGTGCCGCCTGGCTCAGACCGTAGCCTTCCGTGCCACGTTTGGGGATGAAATGGCGGGCATCCAGTCCGTAGGCCTGCAGGATGCGCCGCATCAGCGTGATGGAGGTGACGCCATCAACGTCGTAGTCACCAAAGATGCAGACGGTGTCCTTGCGATCGGCCGCAAGCAGGATGCGTTCCACCGCCAGAAGCATGTCGGGTAGCAGGAATGGATCGGCCAGGTCCCGGAGTCTTGGATGCAGGTATTCTTCAAGTCCCACGCCCGTCGGCAGCCCGCGCTGGCGGATCAGGTGCTCTAAAATCGGCGGAAACCCGCCAGACGAAACCCTTTCATGGTTTTGAAAGGGTTCGCCGCGGGGGATCCAACGTAGTGGCAGGGCTCGCATGTGCTGCCCAAACTCTGTCTCCCCATGCTCCATCACACAAGACCTGACGTTCGCCATTTTCGCCATAGGCTCCACTCGCCCGGCAAACTTCGCTACTAGCCAGAAAACTCAGGGCTCGACCTGAAAAGCGCCAAGAGGCCGAGCGAGTTCAATTCCCTTGAAATGGCGGTCAAGCTCAGGAGCCGCGCAGGATTTGTCGGTTGTAGCGGCGTGTCTATGAACCGCCGATGCCCATGAACCGCCAATGACCCAGCCGCCTCGACAAGGCTCATCTCATGCACATCGGCGGTCACAGACGGGCCGCTACAAGACAGCTCAGCCGCTCAATAGACCGGGGCACCCGAGGTATCGGTCGTGCTGCTACTGCCGCCCTGAGCTTTGTTGGCAGATTTTTCCATGCCATCACCCATCATCCGAAAATCGCGGCCTAAGCCGATGATGGTGTTGCATGAACTCAGCAGGGTCGCGACGACAACGACGGCAATTAATAAGATTGATTTCATAGGCGCAGGGACCAAGTAACATGCCCGTAGAAAAGCGCAATGATTAAGTTTTCTTGAAATTACGGCGGATCGCGAGAATCTGTTCACGGACCAAGAAAGCTGCGGCTTGCAATTTTTCGAGATTGGCGCGTTTGGCGGAATCGGTGGCAGCCTCATGGAGTTGGTGACAGGCACCCAAGGCCTCGTTGAGCCAATTGAGGCAGCGTTTGAGCAGAGCCAGCACGAAGCCGCTCTCCGGCTGGTAGCTGCTGCCATAATCGTTGAGAGCGCTGGCGAGTTTGCCACTGACCTGGAGGAGATTGGTGACGAGCAGATACGAAGGTGAGCCGGGACCGTCGCCTTTATCGACCAAATCCATGGCTTGTGTGGCGAGGGCCTGAGCCCTGATTTGCAGGGGGTGGGAGTTGCTGTCATCAAACGGGATTCCGCCGCTCTCATTGAAGTCCTCGCCCTCGAAGTCATCGCCCTCAAAGTCATCGGCCTCCAGGGACCTGTGCAAGCGAGGGTCGTCCTCATCCAATTCGCCGTGAGCATCGGCCTCGTCGCGTTCGGCCAAGGCGTCTAGCAGGCCGTCCCAGCCCATGACGAAGGCTTCCTTGCGCTCGCTATCGTCGTCGTCGAGGTATTTTTCGAGCACCTCTTGATAGGCATCTGTGAGGCGGTCATTTTCCTTGAGGCGCTCTTCCCAGGCGAATTCGTCGAGCTCATCGACGGGCTCTGTGCCAGGCATATCCACGTCGCGCCGTTGAATGACGAGCGCCATAAAATCGCGCATGGCATTCAAGTTGGCGAGTTTCTGAGCGGCCTCGGCATCCTCGTCGAGTTCCCAGATATGGGCGGAGATGCGCAGGGCGAAGGTGGATGCTTCGATGATAACGCGCCCGTTGAATTCGTCGAACCACTCGAGGTAGAGGATGTTGCGCCACTCAAACGCAATATCCTGCTGGCCGCTGCGCAGCGCCTCCAAGTGCTCATCGCCGGCCAACGGCACCTTGGCCTTGCGTGAGGCCGTCATATCCCCAATCACCCCGGACTGGCGCACGGCCAGTCCGGCGGTTTCCGGGCCGGGACGCGGTGCCGGATTCTCAAACTGCAGGCGGGTGCCAGCCAGATCGCGCCAGCAGTCGCCTTCCAGCGACAGCTGCAGAGGCGCGTCGCAACCGGCCAGCCAAATGCGGCCCGTGGTGCGACCTTCGACGGTATTATCGATTTCCCCCCGAATGACTGCTTGCTCGATGCGCCATGCCATGCGCGAAGTTTCCGCAAAGGCGGGGCGGCGCGTCAAGCTTGCGAATGAGCTGAAAAATGACGTTGCAGAGTGGTGAAATCCAGCGACAATGCCGCGCCCATGAGTCCCGATTTCATCCGCCAAGCCCTCCGTCAAGTCCGCTATCCGGGTTTTTCCCGGGATATCGTTTCCTTTGGATTGGTCAAAGACATTAGCTGGGAGCCGGGTCTAACCACGGTTCAAATTGAGGTCCAGACGGCTGATCCACAGATACCGGCGCAAATTTTTCACGATTGCCACGCCATACTCGACCCGCTCCCGGATATTGGCCACGCCAAAATCCTCATCGAGGTGAAGGCACCACCAGCAGCCGCAGCCAGCGCCGATCTCGGCAAATCATCCATCCCTGGCGTCAAGCGAATCATCGCCATCGCCTCCGGCAAGGGCGGAGTCGGCAAATCCACAGTCGCCGCCAATCTCGCCGTCGCCTTGGCCGCCACCGGTGCCCGGGTGGGCCTCTGCGACTGCGACTTGTATGGGCCGTCCATGGCCCTGATGTTCGGCACCACCGAACGCCCGCTGGCCAACGAACAGGATGAAATCATCCCGATTCTAGCCCATGGCATCCAGCTGATGTCGATGGCATTTCTATTGGACGGAGCCTCGCCAGTCATTGTCCGCGGGCCGATGGCGACCCGCTACACCCAGCAATTCCTCCGCCAAGTCGCCTGGGGCCAGCTCGACTATCTCATTCTCGACCTGCCACCGGGCACCGGCGACATTCAACTGACCATCGTCCAAACGGTGAGCGTCGATGGCGTCATCATCGTCACCACCCCGCAGGAAGTGGCCCTGATCGACGCCCGAAAAGCCATCGCCATGTTTGGCAAAGTGAACGTGCCCATCCTCGGGCTCATCGAAAATATGGCGTGGTTTGAGTGCGACGCCGGCAAACGCTACTATCTATTTGGCAATGGCGGCGGCGTGCGTGAAGCCGAACTCAACGGCATGCCCCTGCTCGGCCAGATCCCGCTAGAGGTGGCCACCCGAGAACACGGCGATTCCGGCCAACCCGTCGCGCTGCTGCCAGCTAACGAAAACCGCGTGTCCGCCGCCTTCCATCAAACTGCCGCCACCGTGCGGGCCCAGCTGCCGGTGTGAATTTTGCCAGCCTTCTGCCATGCAAGATTCCATTGCCTCCCTCATCTCACTCGCCCTCACGGAAGACATCGGATCCGGCGATGTGACGTCGCTCTATTTCATTCCGCTGGAGCGCCGCGCCCGCGCCTTCGTCACCGCCCGGCGGGACGGCGTCATCTCCGGCGTGGCCGTTGCCGCC
>CAIQXC010000288.1 GCA_903875675.1 Akkermansiaceae bacterium | reverse complement strand
TTGAAACGCGTTGGCGTCGGGTTCCAGCGGACCTTCCGCGGGAATCCGCGCCAATGCCAGCGTGCCATCAGCCTCCGCCGGCCGCTGCATCCCCGGGCCAAAGCCGTAGCCGCTAGCTGCCCGCTCGAGACTGTTGTGCTCGATGCGGTAGCTCACCAACGAGGCCCTCCGCTCCGCCGTGATCCCGTGCAGCGCGTACCCTTGGCGCTGCGTCAGCAGGGTCAGCCGGTCGTTGCCAACTTGTTTTTCAACCCTGATGCGAGCATCTAACCGGTTAATCCGCTGCGCAATATCCGCTTCCAACTGGCGCATCAGCATGGCTGCATCGCGCTCGGTGCGGAGCCGGGACAGGGTGGCGCCATGCATATCGATGGCATCGCGGCTTACCACGGCAGTGATCATCAGGAAGATACTCAGCACCGCCATCACGACAATGAGTTCGAGCAACGTGAAGCCCGCCGGGTGTGCTCTCATCTTCATGGCAACAACAAGCTGGTGAAAAGTTCCTCGTCCCCGGCCAAGCCCCCCATGCCGTGGCGCACCGGCCAAACAATCCGCCCATGCAGGTGCCCCAGCGCCGCGCCGGAATCCCGAGTGGCGGTTAGATCCGCCTTGAAAAACGCGTTCTTTTCCGAATCGACCAAGCTGCCATCGGCATCGAACCACAACCGCAGCCGCACCGGGGTGGAGGCCCAAGCGAGCGGCACGAGACCAAGGGTGGGAGAAGGCGGGCTGCCTGGGGCCTTGACCCAATCCAACTCGCGAAAGCAGGTGTGCAAAATGTTCACTGCGAGCGCCCGCCTGGCATCGTTGCCGGTAGCCCGCCCAGCCGTCACCAAGGCCCCCACCACGACTACGATGGCAAACGCGAACATGCCGAGGCTCACCACCACTTCCACCAGCGTGAATCCCGTCCACAGCGGAGCCCGGCAGATTTGCTTGTCCCTTGCCATACCAGAAGTTGCGGATTTCATGGTGGCAAGACGCGGGCACTACCGGTGGCACACTGGATTTGTACAATCGCCACGTCATACCGATCAGCCGCCACCACCTGACCGGCACGTGTGGGTTGCACTCCCAGATGAATGGCGGGTAGCAATTGCTCTGCGGCCACAGGAAATCCGTCTATTCCTGTGCCGAGCATCACCTGCCCGTCGGCGGTGATGACCAGGGATTCTGTGGTAGCGAGGGCATGGGATTCCTGCGGATTGGCGGCCGTGCGCGGACACGACAGATCCGACGAAATCCTGATCTCCGGAAAGCGTTCCGGCCGCCGGAATTCCTTCACCTGATCCGCCGACTGCCCCGGCCGCTTGCGCAAAAAACGCATCACCAATTCACCGCTGTCGCCACGCAGAAAGCGGATGGCCACACTGATATTGCTGGCCACCGCCTGCGCACGGGCCAACTCAATGCCACGCGCCATCCGCGAAGCCGGCTCGCTCGACCGAGAACCCACAGCCCGAAACAACACCCCAGACACCGCCATCATCAGCGAGATGATCGCCATCACCGCTAACAACTCAACCAGCGAAAATCCACCTGCCGCAAAAGCGTGCATCCCCTCCCCCGCCCTGCCGCAATGCGACCGCGTGCCACGTGCCATGCCCGAATCGATGGGTTTGCTAAGCAACATCGCGCTGAAATTAGCGCCCTGCGCCTTGAATTTTCAATAGCCATTCCGCGAATCCAATGTTTATTTTGCGAAGCGCGTTTTTGCGTTGTTGCTTGACCCCTGCGCCAACCCGTGTATTGACGTGGCCACGTTACCGCCCCACTCCTCCTTCGTCCCCCATGAAACGCCGCCGCGTCGCCATCATCTCCAGCTTCAGCCGCCTCGGCCAGTGGCGCGGCATCATGCGCTATGGCCAGCAAGCCGGCTGGATTTGCCAACGCATCGACCGCGAAACCTTGTCCCGCCTCAATACTTGGAACCCCGATGGCGTAGTCTTCCAGATCGATGAGTTCGACGCTCCCATGCTCGAGTACATCCGCCACTGCAAATTGCCCAAAGTCGGACTCCGGGCGCTCCCGCAAACTTGTGGCAACTCTCCCTTGGTCCTCCCCGATCTCGAGTCCTTCGGCCATCAAATCGCCAGCCACTTCGTCGCCCGCAACTACCGTCGCCTTTGCTATCTGGGCTCCAAGTCCGACGAAACCGCCAACGCCGGGCGCACCCACTTCGGTGGCATGCAACAAGTGGCAGACGCCCACGGCCTGAAACTGGAGTGCTTTTTCCCCGATCAAGCCGCCACATGGAAGGCCCTGCGTCTGGCTTACCGGCGGCGCTCGTCGAACTACTGGGACCGGTTTTGGGAGATGGGCCCGGCTCTGATTGACTACCTGAGGCAGGATCCCGAACCCGTCGCACTGTTTGTGGCATACGGTGAACCGGCCATGCAATTCATGGAAATGGTCGATGAACGCAAACTCTCCATCCCTGCCCATATCGGCATGGCCGCCGAAACCGAGGACGCCCTCAACGGCCTCGTCACCAAGGTGCCCATGACCTGCTTGGTGCCCGCCTACGAAAGCCAGGGATTTGCCGCAGCTCGCCTGCTCGACCGCATGTTCGCCGGCAAACCCGTCTCCGCAGACCAACCCACGTTCATCGCCGAATGCGAACTGGTGCTGCGCGAAAGCTCTAACCAGATTGTCACCTCCGATCCTCTCGTCGGCAATATGCTCGAACACATCCGCAAGCATGCCTTTGACGTCGCCTACACGCCCGACGCCCTGGCCCAAGCCTATGGCTGCTCTCTGCGCATGATCCAAATCCGCTTTCACAAAGCGCTGCGCCGCGGAGTTGCGGAAATCATCCGCGAACAGCGCAGCCAGCGTGCCGTGGAACTCATCCGCAAAACCACCCTGCCGATGAAGCAAATCATCGAGGAATGCGGGTTCTCCTGCCATCACCAGTTGGAGCGGGCCGTGCGCATGCTCCACGGCAGCAGCCCCTCCGCCTTGCGCAAAAATCACCACAAGGAACCTGAACCCGCCTAGTCCCGAGATCCGCGGTTGTGAGCCTCTCTTGGAGTCCGTCCTACGCGTCCAACAATGCGGCTAACAAATCATCCAGTGACAAACTGGCGATGGCCGAGGCGCGGTCGCTCACTGCGAATGGCAGGATGAGTTCTCGCCCGTGGAGCAGCGAACCGCAACTGTAAACCACGTTGGGCACGTAGCCTTCGCGCTCCTGCCCTTCGGCGGAAAGCAGCGGTGCACTCAGCCGCCCGATGACATGGGTCGGATCTTCCAAATCCAGAAGCGCCGCGCCGATGCAATACTTGCGCATGGGGCCAACCCCGTGGGTGATGACGAGCCACCCGGCTTCCGTTTCGATAGGTGAGCCGCAGTTGCCGATTTTCACCGACTCCCACATTTCCGCGGGGCGCAGGATCAATTGGGGGTCGGTCCAATGATGCGGGCTGCTTGAGAACATGATGAAGAGGTTTTCGTCGTCCTGCCGCGAAAGCATGGCGTAGCGTCCGCCGATGCGCCGAGGAAACAGCGCCATGCCTTTGTTCTGCACCGCACTGCCATTCAACGTGAGAATGCGGAAATGCAGGAAATCCTCCGTCTCAATGAGCTGCGGAAGAATCACCCGGCCGTTGTACGCGGTGTAGGTCGCGTAATACATCACCGAGCCGTCAGCTTCGGTGAAGCGCACGAAACGGGCGTCTTCGATGCCGTTGGTTTCGTTCGATGAGACTGGGAAGATGATCCGTTCGCTCATCGCCAGTTCTTCCGGAAAGATCAGCTCGTAGTTCGAGTCGGCCAGCCATTGCAGGCATTCCAGTGTGCGGCGCAGATCGCGAGACACCGGGTGGGAGCCGCGCAGGACGAGGTTGAAGCTTTGGTTCAACTCGCTGCGCGTGAAACTTTCCGCCAGCGGAGCCATCACGATAACCACGTCGGCGTCATTGAATCCCATTTCACGCAACTTGGTGATGAAGCGCTTCTTGCTATAACTTGGATTAAGGATGATTTCCGGCACAGTGACAAAGCGCGATACCGGTTCAAGCATGATGTTGCCATCCGCATCGATGAGGCCGGCACGAAACTCGATGGATGATATGTGCCCCTCGCCGGTGGCACGCAGGCTCATGACAAAACGCAGGGCACCGTCTGGCACCCCGCTCTGATCCGGGTGAGGCACGATGGAAGGGTTAAAAATGGCTGCACTTTCCAAGGCGTATTCCCCGGAAAACAGGGCTCCGATAAGCAGTTGGCGTTCATGCGAGAGGGCCCGTTGGGTGAACACGTGATGCTGGACTTTTTCGAAGTGTGCCTGGAGCAAGGACTCGATATCAAAATGCCGGTCATCGAATTCCTGGCAGACACCGCGCAGTTCGCGGGCGACTTCCTCTTCCGTGAGAGCCAGGGCACGGCCAATGATGGTGGTGACACGTTGAGTTTCGGATGGAATGAACGGGCGGATGATCACTCGCGTACACTCGGGTAGAAGTGTCAGATCATGGCGGCGGATGCGGATTGGCTTCATGAGGAGGGTTGGGGTGGTAGAGTCATTGGATGCTCGGAAAAAGTCATTTCGGCCAGCGCAAGGTGGAACGCCAGCAACGACTCCGCCCCCTGGTTCTCGTTCGCGCGGTCCGGGTGCAGCCCGTCCCGACAACCGCCGGTCCCCGGGTCATAGAGCGGCACTCCAAGATCGTTGCGCCCCAAAAACCACTCAAATGCACACCGCGCCTTGCGTGACCACGTCGGATTCTGGGTGGCACGGAACGCCTCAAGGCTGGCCGCGACCATCGCTTGAGCTTCCAGCGGTTGCTGGTCGAAGTCGGCCCGGGCACCGTCCCGGTGATAGAACCCGTTGCTGCCAATGGGCCGGAAGTGCCCGGCGGGAGTTTCTTGAATGGATGCGAGCCAGCGCAGGGATTTAAGACCGATGCTCAGTGCCTCACCGTGTCCCTGCCACTGGCCGCTGAGGATGAGCGCCTGGCAGAGCCTTGCGTTGTCATACGTCACTCTCGGTTCAAACCACGGCCAAGTGTCCGTTGCACAGGCATGCCACAGGTTCACCAGTTTGTCGGTGAGCATCTCGCGCCTGGCCAGCGCCTTGGGGGCATCGGGAAAGCGCTGCAGATACTCGTGGATGCCCAGCAGGGCGAAACTCCAAGCTCGCGGTGAGCTGAATGAAGCCACTGCCGGCAATCCGTGCTCAAAGAGTTGTGTGGCAAGCTTGCGGTGCCCGTCATTGCGGGAACGAGCTACGCCAGTGCCCGCTGCCCAAAGCGCCCGCCCATGGCTGTCCTCACTGCCGATCTCGTCATGCCACTGGCGGTTGAAACTCATGAAGTTGCGAAAGCGCCCGCAGGTGTCATCAAACGCCGCAGCAAGAAACGCAAGGTAACTGGTGGCCAGGCTTCCGAGGGTTTCGGCAGGCAACGGGTCACCCAATTCGTCTAGCAGGTTGCACAGAATAAAGGCGCGGGCGTTGTCGTCGGTGCAGTAACCATGGTGGAAGTTGGGCACATTGAAAATGGCGTGCTGGAAGAGGCCAGTGCCGTCGCTCATGCGCACCAAGTGATCAAGGCGTAGCGGCGGTAATTGATAGGGCCGACTGCCCAACGTCCATTCAGCAAAGGCGGCGCGCGGAGTGGCCCGGCGATCCGCACGGGCATGTTGGAAGGATTCCAGGTACTGCTGGGCCACCACGGGCCAGATCATCCCGCGACCCACCGCGTGCGCATCTTGGCGGATTTTTTGCATGCGCGGCTCATCCTCCAACAACCTGCACACCGCCGTGGCGATGGCACCGGGGTCGCGGAAAGGCACCAGCACGCCGCGCCCATCAGCTAACAATTCCTGCGCGTGCCAATAGGGTGTGGACACCACGGCCTTGCCGGCTCCGAAAACGTAGGCCAGAGTGCCTGAGGTGATTTGTGCCTCGTTCAGGTACGGCGTCAGATAGATATCAGTCGCCCCAATGAATTCCTTGAGGTCGTCAGCTGAAAAAAACCGGTTGTAAAAAATGACGTGTTGGCGGACTTGGCGGTCTGCCGCGAGACGTTCCAAGCTCAACCGGTAGCGTTCGCCCTCGCGTGCCAGAAGTTGCGGATGAGTGGCACCCAGCACCAAGTACACCACCTTCGGGTGCCGACTCACAATCTCCGGCAGCGCCTCAATCACATGCTCAATGCCTTTCCCCGGGCTGAGCAATCCAAAGGTCAACAGCACCTTGCAGCCGGCTACCCCGAATTGCCCCTTGAAAAACGCCGATTCAATGAACCCTAAATCCGGAATCCCATGCGGAATAACGTCCACTTTGGACTCAGCCACTCCGTAGGTCTCACGCAAAATCTCAGCCCCCTTGCGGGCCATCACCACCAACCGGTCGCTGCGCTCCACCAACTCCGCCATCACTTGGCACTGCGCCGCATTCGGCTTGTCTAAAACCGTGTGCAGCGTGGTGACCACCGGCATCCGCACCTCCTTGAGCAAGGTCAGCAGATGACTGCCCGCCGCTCCCCCGTAAATCCCAAACTCATGCTGCACACTCAGCACGTCCGCATTGTTGAAATTGAGGAAATCCGCAGCCCGCCGGTAATAATTCAAATCCTTCTCCTGCAGTTCAAATTGGACCCGGTCCGGGTAAGCGTAGCCCTCCACCCGATCATTGATCGCTCCCGCGAAGCAATCCGAGTAGGGCGCCGCACACGCCACCGCTTCGCACAGGTCGTGAGTGAAGGTTGCAATCCCGCACAACCGCGGCAGGTAATTGCCCAAAAAGGCGATGCGTGGCAGCGCATCGGAACGCCCCCCCAGCCATCTCCTTTCCTTAGACATCATCCACTAGGCTAGGAAGTCACCTCATGCGATGCAATCTCATATTTTTTTAAAATTTGCGCTTGCTTCTCCGCTGGCCCGCTCCATCCTCCCCTCCTCTGGCACAGGGGGCGTTCTGGTTTCGACGGAATGTCTGATGCGCTGGCTGCACGTGGAGGTTGATCGGCTGGCCTCCTTAAAAGCCGCTCAAAACAAACAAATGCAAACTCTAACGAGCTCGCACTGGCTGCTTAATTGACTGCCACGTCTGAACCCTGACACCTGCTGCGGGGGATGACGACACCTTAGCAGGCTGGGCTTGAGGTCGGGTAACCGGGCTTCTCGCCGAGATCCAACAGGTTCCTAGGACCAGCAACGCGGCGTGAGAGCCCAGCCAGTCCGAAATCCCAGATCTCACGCTAAACGTGTAGATGCCCGTGTTGATGGCGTTCCGGACAGGGGTTCGACTCCCCTCGCCTCCACCTGTTGCAAATCAACGAGTTACATTTCGAAATCGTCTATCTTATGCCTCTGCTTATACCTCTGCTTATACCAGCGGTGAACTGAACGGTCTGCAGGTGAGATTCGGATCCGCTCCAGTGGGCCACATCACAAAGCGATCCTCTGACGGAATCGCCCTCCCAAGCATTCAAGACCACGGGCATAGGAACGAATTTCCCGCAGTCGCGGCGCGCCTGGAGGTCCGCCTCCCACATTCTGATGAATGCAGTCTTGCCCGCGCCAAAACCGGCATTCAGGCCAACGACCAGGCCTCCATCCACGGAATCGTGTTCAACGAGCAAGTAGCTTTCAAGACGCCCACGAACGGTTGCAGATTTAGGCGATCACTGGAATCATGAGATTCGAGGTGTGTTAGATCGAGGATTGGAAACCGACTTCTCACATGGCGGGCTGGATAGGCATTCTTTGTGAGTTGTCCCTAAATTGAACTGCTCGCGGATGGTTTTTAGGCGGCGCAGGAGGTCGTCGTAGGTCATAATTTCGAGGACGTTGCGATATTTCCGCCGGATGACCTCGAAGTCCGTGCGCTGGTCCTGAGTCCAATCCATGTCGCGCCCCATAATGATCATGCCAGAAGGGTTGACGATCTGGATTTTGATACCCTTCGGCAGGTCGGCAGCGTAACGCTCGTTGAGCTTTTCCTCCCCCAGCTGGCCCCAGCGGTTAAGGTGGAAGCCGCCGCATCCCGGTATTCCAAGCGTTGCAGGTGCCCGGCTGCATCCCTGACGATCCTGACCCAGTCAGCATCCTTGTCAAAGACCGCGTTGTTCGTGACCACGTTGTCGTCGCCGCCGCCGATGAACACGGATTGCATGCAGCGCTCAAACAGGTTGCCATGGATCGTGTAGCCGCTGTGCTGGTCATCCAGATAGATGGTCATCCCCCCGTAACCGGTCGCTCCGAGG